>JACCVN010000198.1 GCA_013698165.1 Parachlamydiaceae bacterium
CTATAATGGAAACTTTTCTCTGTATTATTTTGAGTAAAGATACCTACAACAAGAAATGAGGTAATACATAACAAGATGCTACCTAGCATTAGCAAACAATTTAATGCTCTTAATTCAGGTTGATAAAGATAAAGACCCAAAACTATTGAAAATTCAACTATTCTATCCCCTATGATATCAAAAACAGTCCCAAAAGGAGAGGTTTGGTTTTTGAAACGAGCCATAGAACCATCTAGAGTATCTAAAAAGCCAGAAAATAATAACATGGCAAAAGCTAAAAATGTATATTTTAGTGCTAGCAAAGGTAATATAGAAGTACCTGTAACTATAGCCAAAAAAGTAATCGTTGTTGGTGAAATAAAAGAAAATGTGGGCAAAAAAGGGTCAACAATTACTTTTTGATAAAATGTTCTTCCGTAACTGTCAATCATGTTCTTCTCTATTTCGTTTATTTAATGTATAATTTGATATTTTTCCAATAAATGGAATTAATAACAGCCAATCAAGTCTCAGATACTTAGGATGGCGAAAATCCTTAATCCCGATTGTCATTTTCAGATGACCTTCTGATGGTTGATTAAGATAGGTTCCAAATATACGATCCCAAAACGAAAAACTGAATCCAAAGTTGGTATTGGTTTCATGTTCTTTTATGGAGTGATGAACTCTATGCATATCGGGAGTGACAATTACGCATCGTAAGACGCGATCAATTGATATAGGGAGATTTAAGTTAGAATGGCTGAACATTGATGTTGCGTTGAGCAAAATCTCGAAGATCAAAACCCCAATCGGAGAAGCTCCAATTAAAGCAACTGTGCCAATTTTAATGCCCATAGATAAGATAACTTCAATTGGGTGAAAACGAATCCCAGTTGTGACATCAAAATCCAAATCGGCATGATGCATTCGATGCAATCTCCAAAAAAGAGGAACAGCATGAAACATGACATGTTGCAGATAAATAATTAAATCTAGAATGATAATGGTTAAGATTACATTTATCCAATACGGAGTTTCATATAGATTGAAAATTCCCCAATTCCAATTTTTTGCTAACATTGCCATCTCGATGGCAAATAGAGGCAAAATCAACCGCATGAGGAAATTATCGAAGAGCACAATACTTAAGTTGCTGATCCATCTAGTTTTTTGTGGAACATTTGCCTTGGCTCTTTTTGGAAAAAAAAATTCGCCCAAAGTAAGTAAAAGAAAGATGCCTACGAAAATAGCTACGCGAAGCTGAACCCAGCCATTCAAAACTTCATCCATCATTATCTCTTATCATTTTTATTTAATGCAGAAGAAACACTTTAACTTTAAATCCCTCTAAATGCCTTTCGATAAATTCAATTATCTGAATATTTAGTCGTTCCCCAAATCTCATTTAAACGTTTATCTCTTCCGCAATTATACCGATAAAATTTATAGCGAAGAGGATTTTTCTTATAGTAATTTTGATGATATTCTTCTGCTGGATAAAAGATTTTTGCAGGTAGAATTTCAACTAAAATGGGGTGTATTTTTTTAGCCGAAATTAATTCGTTTTTATCTTTTTCTGCTAGCTCTTTCTGATTTCCATTATGATAAAAAATCACAGGGCGATATTGATTCCCTTTATCACAGAATTGTCCATCATTCCGCGTAGGATCAACAGTATGCCAGTAGAAATCTAAAAGGTCATGATAACTTACTTCACTCGGATCATACTTGACCTGCAGCGACTCTACATGCCCTGTGCCCCCTGCTGAAACCTCTTCATATGTAGGATTAACTTTCTCTCCTCCAATGTATCCAACTACTGTGGAGGTAACCCCTTTAATTTGATCAAAATCAGCCTGTGTGCACCAAAAACACCCACTTGCAAATGTCGCATATTCATGTTTGTTGGTACCACTTAATTTTTCTTCAGCAGAAGTAGTCGTTGTAAAAAGAATAAGAAAACAAGTCAGTATATATAAAAAAACATTAAATTTTTTTGTCATAACGATCTCCTCGGTATTTTTTTATCCTTGACAAATTGAGATTTAAAAACAAAGATAAAATTTTAAAACATTAAATGAGGTTACGATGAAAATTTTTATCATATTCATTTTTAGCATCTTAGCTTTCATTCAAATGCCCCAACAAGCTTTTGGTGAGTCAAAAAATAATGCAGAAGTTGACTGTTTACCTGAGTTGCGATTTGATGGGAAAAAATTAGTCCTAACTGAAAAAGAATGGAAGGGTAAGTTGACATCGGAGCAATTTACCGTATTGAGAGAACATGGTACTGAGACACCCTTTCATAATGTTTATGATGCGAACAAAGAAAAGGGTCTCTACGTGTGCGCAGGTTGCGACCTTCCGCTTTATAGCTCCAACACAAAGTTTGACTCAGGTACTGGGTGGCCAAGTTTTTGGCAGCCGATATGCTCTAAAAATGTGACTATAACAGAAGAAGGTATTTTGTTTTTTAAGAAAGACGAAGTTTCTTGTAGTC
>JACCVN010000222.1 GCA_013698165.1 Parachlamydiaceae bacterium
ACATATGCTAAGGCGTGAGAAGACTCCAAAGCGGGAATAATCCCCTCGACTCTTGAAAGCAGATGAAACGCTTCCAAGGCGTCCTTATCAATCACATCGGTATAAGTTGCACGCCCAGAATCATGCAGGATTGCATGATCAGGACCTACCGAAGGATAATCTAGGCCTGCAGAGATGGAGTGCGTAGGTAACACCTGCCCCTCTGCATCTTGCAATAGGTAAGAATAAGCGCCATGAAATACTCCCGGACTTCCTCCGGAAAAACGGGCTGCATGATGACCCGATTTAACTCCAAGACCACCTGCTTCCACGCCCACAAGCTTGACACTTTCAACAGGAATATAATGGTGAAAGAAACCGATGGCGTTAGATCCTCCCCCTAGGCATGCCACTAAAAGGTCAGGAGTACGATCAGTATAGGTTTTTATCTGTTCCTTAATTTCTAAACTGATCACCGATTGAAACGTACGTACCATTAAAGGGTATGGGTAAGGCCCTAGAGCCGACCCTAGGCAATAATGGGAAGTCTCGTAATTTGCAGACCAATCGCGAAGAGCCTCGTTGACAGCATCTTTTAGTGTTGCAGACCCCTGAGTGACCGGAACAATTATAGCCCCTAAAATCTCCATCTTGTTCACGTTGGGCTTTTGTCTTACAATATCTTTTGTTCCCATGTACACCACACATTCTAACCCTAAATAAGCACATGCAGTGGCAGTTGCAACACCATGTTGTCCCGCGCCGGTTTCTGCAATGATGCGTTTTATTCCTAATCGCTTAGCAAAGAGACACTGACCTAAGGCGTTATTAATTTTATGCGCGCCAGTATGGAGAAGGTCCTCTCTTTTTAAAAAGATACGCGGCCCATCGATGACTTCTGCAAAATTCTTAACTTCAGTTAAAGGTGTAGGCCTTCCGGCGTAATTTTTTAAAAGAAAATCCAATTCCTGATTAAAATCAACCTGGTTGCGCATTGCATTCCAGTTTCTGCTTAATGTCTGAATTGGGGTCATTAATATTTCCGGCATAAATTGACCGCCGAAAGCATAAGGATGTTTCATCTTATCTCCTTGAGAGGTTTGCAGCATGGATAAAAGCTTTGACTAAGGCAGGGTCTTTTCTAGTCGTATTAGGATATTCCACTCCTGTGGCAACGTCAACCCCATATGGATTCAATAGCGCAATAGCCGTTGCAACATTGTCAGGGTTAAGGCCTCCTGCAAGAATCCATCTGAAATTTCCTGGAGGAGAAAAATCTGCCCATTCAAATGTCTCTCCTGAGCCAGCCTTCAAACTGTCGTAAAGGATAGTCACTGTAGGGGGTAGAGATTCATTTTGTAATAATATTCCATTTTTTTCGACCGGTATAGTATAAATGATAGATAAGTAGTCGTGGAGATAATGTACAGCCTGTCGTGAAATTTCTCCATGCAGCTGGACCCTAAATATTCCTGTTTCTTTACAAACTGAGATGATTTCGTCAGGCGTTTCATTGGCAAAAACACCTACAGGTTCAGCACCGGCGCTTATAGCTACAAGCGAGATCTCTTTTGCCGTACGCACGCCTACTTTGCGCTTTGAGCTTTCAGCAAAAATAATTCCAATATAATCGGCCCCTAAACCGGCGGCGTATTCTGCATCTTGGGGATGTGTTATTCCGCAAATTTTCACTTTCATCACATTAACCTTGCATCAGTTCTATAAGTTTAATGGGATCGTCAGAGCGCACTAAAGCTTCTCCAACCAATATGGCGTCATATCCCAAGTCCCGCATTCTTTTTGCTGATACAGTATTATGTATTCCCGATTCAGCCACTGCGATGACGTGAGAAGGGATTAATGGACGCAGAGTATCCGAAATATCCAATCCGATCTCAAAAGTCGATAGATTACGATGATTAATGCCAATAATTGGGGCTTCGGCTTTTAAAGCTAGTTCCAGGTCTGCCATATCATGGACTTCTGTTAAGGTTTCTAAACCTAAACTCTTAGCCTCAAGAAGAAGGCTTTTTAACTCATAACCGACAACATTTGCAATTAACAGGACTGCATTTGCTCCTGCCAGAACAGCTTCGGCAAGCTGCAACCGATGTATAATAAAATCCTTCCGGAGCACAGAAACTTTGGGATATTTTGTGCTCAAAGCATTTGCAACCTGCTTTAGATCTTCCAGGGAGCCGCCAAAACCTTTAGTGTCAGTCAAAACAGAAATTGCTGAGGCACCACCCTGACAATATTTCAATGCCAGTCCCA
>JACCVN010000238.1 GCA_013698165.1 Parachlamydiaceae bacterium
AACTAATAGTTGAGTTTAAGCCTTTTACAGGTGTAGATAGTGAGGAAGTGGAGTTAACAGGACATTGCTGATTAAGGATGTTGGTGACATTAAGATTAAAAGGCGAAGTTGAGTTGTTAGCTGCAGGGTTCTTTATGACAGTATTGTTTTGTGTAAACGGAGAACTAATAGGCGAGTTTAAGCCCTTAACAGGTGTAGATAGTGAGGAATTGGAATTAACTGGACACTGCTGATTGGAAATGCCGGTGACATTGGGGTTTTGAAGAAATGTTGTGTTATTAGCTGCAGGGTTATTTATGACAGTATTGTTTTGTGTAAACGGAGAACTAATAGGCGAGTTTAAGCCTTTTACAGGTGTAGATAGTGAGGAAGTGGAGTTAACAGGACATTGCTGATTCGAGATGTTGGTGACATTAAGATTAAAAGGTGAAGTTGAGTTGTTAGCTGCAGGGTTCTTTATAACAGTATTGTTTTGTGTAAACGGAGGACTAATAGGCGAGTTTAACCCCTTAACAGGTGTAGATAGTGAGGGATTGGAATTAACTGGACACTGCTGATTGGAAATGCTGGTGACATTGGAATTTTGAAGAAATGTTGTGTTATTGGCTGTAGGGTTATTTATAACAGTATTATTTTGTGTAAACGCAGGACTAATAGGCGAGTTTAAGTCCTTAACAGGTGTTGAAAATGAGGAGTTCGAATTGACAGGACACTGCTGATTGAAAACGTCTTTGACATTTAGGTTTATTGGGGATGTTGAGTTATTTATTGTAGGGGCCTTTACAAAAGTATTGTCTTTTGACAGAGTTGGCAGCTTAGTTTGATTGCCGGCATTCGTTTGTGCAGTGAAAGGGGAGTGAATCGAAGATGAACTGTTGCCCTTAAGAGGAGAAGAAAACGGGACAGTATCGTCGACAGGGCATTGTTGAAATAAATCGTCTACAACAGGTTTAACGGGATTATTCGTGGATAGGTTTGCATCTTTCGGTTCCGTTGTGGTCGGCTGTTGTTCTGAAGGCTGATTAGGAAATTTAACTTTTGGAGCGCTAATTTTATTTAAGAGGTCAGAGCCAAGAGTAAAAAGTGATCCTAAGCCCAGCATGCCTACAATCGGAGATGCATAACGTGCATACCAACCGGCATTTTTTAACCGGGATTGATGCTCCTCATGTTTAGATTGAATTTTCGCTTTCAAACTACTAGGGGATGAGGGTTCGAAACCAATATCGTAATGCTTTGGAATTTCAATAGTGAAGGGATCAAAATCCCCTTTCCAATTAGAGTAAAGTCTTGCTGCGACGCTATCGATAAGTTCAAGCTTGAAATTAATATCAGAGGTGACTTGAGCAAGCTCTACTTTTTCAGTAATTTGGGAAGGCAGATGGAATTTCAAATGATTCAAAAGAGTGCTGGTATTCCTTAAAAGGAGCAAGCGGTTGCCGAGTAATTCCTTAGTTTGATAGAGAGGCTCTAATTGTTCACCGAGTAAAGTATTAGTAAATGCTTGAAAGTCTTCTTTGGATCCATCTTCAGCGCTATAGAGAAAATCATACATCCATTCATTAAGGGGAGCTGCTTTATCCTCTTTGTAGGTAGTATGCATCAGTTTTTCATAGTAGTGCTCAGCAAAGTTACCAATAGTATTAAACTCGAAACCAGTTTTAAAGACTTTTTGGGCTAAGGGAGAAATGATTTCGACAACTTTCAATTGCTCTAATAGCCTGATATCTTCTTTTAAAACAGGATTCACGATATCTATGTAGTCAAGAGCATGCCGGGTTTCTATGAGAGCCTGTTCGAGAAGTTGGCCTTGCTTTGGCTCGAACTTAATTGTATGATAGATGGGGATAAGAGCAACTTTTAATAGTTGGGCTTTATCCTTAATTTCATGAAGAATTTTCTCATTATTTCCTGCTAATTTGCCATGCGAAAAAAAATGGGCAATTTTTTGAGCGATGGTTGAAATATTTCTGCTGATTCCACCTAGAGCAGTGAGGTATTGACCCTCCGAAAACTTATTGACAATCCACGACATATTAGGACTGATAAGTTTACCTAGGTGAGAAAGTTCATGTACTTCCTTAGCGATATTATCCCATTGAGGGTTACTAGGAGTATTAAAGAAATTCATTATTGAGCGCCTAGAGTTAAATCTAATTAAAAATAATTATAGTAAGATCTATTTTAACATATTTTTGATATTATTGCAAGTAGTAACGCATTATGTAGAGCATGGAAAATTAGAGTGGGTTTTCAAAATTAAAATTTATATGTTTTGGAGTTGTATAGTTATAAGTTTAATTTTAAAGGTAGCTCGGTTCCACTGAAGTTTGGTCGTGACAAGTAGAAGGTCGTTCAACACGTAGCTCGGCATCGGAAGCCGAGCTACGTTATTTTCGGATTTTCAAACTGCAGGTGGAAAACCTACACAGTAAGTTTAGCCGGCCTTTTTTAGATTCATCATAGCATGATTCCAGATAGGGACTAATAGATGTAAAAGTTCAACTTGTGAAGCATCATTATTTTCGGCAACGGATGCCATCAGCTGGCGCATGGCTTTTAACAAGGAAGCTGTCTGAAGGATATTGCTATCATGGACCAGTTGCTTGTCTTTACCTAGCATCATCTCATTGAAGTGAGAAACACCATCATCCAAGTTATCGAATTTCGGATACATATCACCCATAGCCAGCTTTACTGCTGACTCTCCCATGACTAGCATATCAAGGGCATGGTTGATGCAAGTAACTTCCCCAAACACAGGAGAAAGAAGCTCATTTTTCGGCACATCCGTCACGACACCCATGAACTCGAGAATGCTGGGTGAATTGTCGATGATTTTAAAGAGCGCATCGGACCTAATCTTTCTACGCAATTCCTCATTTTTAATCCTCAAAAAGCAATGCCTTAACATTTTTTGAGGAATGGAACGATTCTCGCCATAATAACTGCCCAAAGCATCCATGCGGCTTAAGAATTCTAGCGGGTTATTCAAGATTTCTTTCAGCTGTATGCTTAACATCGAATCTGAAAATTGGTGCGACTTTACAAGGTCTAAAGCCTTGGGATGTAAAAAGGCAAAAAATAGTAGCTCTGAAACCACACCGCTCAATTTTTGCAGCTCTTCAAGAGGAAGTTGATGATTTTGCGGATCTTTAAAACGTTGCGTAGCAATTCGCACCAGCAATTGAGCCATTCCGTTTTCAACCAAAGCTACCTGCAATCTTTCGCAATCGCTGGAATTGATGAAGTAATCTGAGTTGATATATTTATTGATGAGAGAGTTTAAATATTCGGTATGGAAAAAATTATGCAGAATTTTATCTCCGTTTGCATCTGCCTCTTTTATAATCGTTGCGAATTTCTTTAATCCCACTTCACTTGGTCTTTGATTTTCCAGCTTTTGAAAATCAAATTTGCCATGATAGTTGATAGGTAATCCATCACAACCTTTGATAATACCCTTGAAAGTATCGGGATCACGGATTCTTTTCTTTACTTCTTCATCCTGCAGATAAGTACGAGCTGAATCTAATTTTTTCACATGGCTATTCATTGATTGAGCCTTGATCAACGCGGCAGGGCTATGTATCATAACACGAATCATCCAACGAACATCGATATTTTTATCGTGGTTCTGCGCGATCGCAAGGATTTCAAGCATCAATGCAAGCATCTTCATGGCTCTATCGATAGCGTCTTTGCAAATCGGGCTTTCAATATCTGCATCCATAAAACCAGGCAAAATAATGCATAAAAGAGCGTGGCATTGCTCGATCAAATCGGCTTGCTGCTCTTTTGTAAGTTCTGTAGGTGGATTATCACCAAACATCATTTTTAAGTTAGCCTTTAGGGTGTCTTTAATGAGAGACTTAAAATCATCATCCTCTTTCCAACTTTCGGGAAAGTAGTAAAACTGATTCTCCATCATACGTTCAGAGTGTTTGTCTATAAATATTTTCGTCGGCACGGGTTCCTTTGACAAATATAAATGATAGTCATTGTCTAAAACAACGACATGAAATGTGCCTGGAAAGTCGTCCATGGCGTTAATTAGAGCCTTATTGCGATGACTTTCCTCTTCAACAGTACGAGGATGTTGACTTTGTGAGCTGATGTAGAGCACTTTTTTGCTTTTTGCGTGGCACTCCTCAAGGAAAAGACGATATTCCGGATTCAACTTAGCAAATTTATTACCATAGTTGTCCCTAAAATCGATGGTAGGGCAAGCCATGCGCATCACGATCACTGGCTTCATCTTTTTTAAAGTTGGCGAATAGATTTCAAATGTCCCTAGCATATGTGGAGAATTACTCTTGGCATAGGAATCAAAACCGGTAGTAATTGCCTTGGACATCTCCAGGTTCTTGGCGAAACGATTAGCTTTAAGTTCATCAAATTTTTCAAAACCTTCTGTCACTTTCTTGGCGATCTCAATATCGTTATCAGAATATTTTTCCACGCCCAAGCGGCAGAGCATATATTCGGAAAATTCGTTGATATTGTTTTCTGTGAAGCGCACAAAATTTAAAGTTCTCAAGATTTTAAAAGCTTGCTCTGGCTTAGTGCAAATGCTTTTATTTTCATATGTGCCATTTTTTAGCTTTTGATATCCGGTGCTTTCAGCCGCTTGACGAAAGGTTGAGACGAATGCGCGATAGCGAGTGCGCTCATCCTCGTCCATCGCAAACTCTTTGGCACCATCGTTTAGTAGGCAAAGAACTTTCTCTGTCAAAGCTGTAAATTCCATTAGATCAGGGTCAACGTTTACGTTGCAAAGAGAGAGTTGATAAAACATCTCTTCAATTGTTTGACCCATGGCTTGTTCAAGATTTTGCACAGTCAATTTCATGAAGAGGTGCCATTTATGCTGCTTGCTGAGATGGTTTCCATCGATAAATAGAGATTGGCAGTAACTTCCAATACCTTGTAAAGCCCCAAATAAGCTTCTCAGATACCCTGTTGAAAGTTTATTGCTGCTTTCTTCCACAAGTTCCAGCTTTTGGTCAAGCAAACTGGTCACACGCTGTAGCATGTCAGTAATTAATTTATTATCGTGCTCGTTCTTAAAGCTCAAGTGCACATAATTCAATGCTTGGGTACACTTATTTTTTATTTCTTTGCCTCGAGCCCAATTGAGAGTGACAAATATTCCCCCTTCATTCTTATCATCGGTTTTGCCGTGCAGAGCTGTTTGGAATAATCCCATTAGGCCCAAAGAAGCTGTTTTCATGGTAGTCTGCAAGTATTTAAGCTTTTCTTTGACATCCATTAGTTCCTGAAATTGAGAGAAAGACCATACACCTGTTTTCTTTAGTTTTTCCATTTCTTTTATATAGGAAGGCAAATCATTGATAAGGGACATTAATCTGTCAAAGTAGAGAACGACCTCCTTTTGAACTAAATCCACATCGGTGGTACTACCATAGTAATACTGATCGACATATTTACATGTATTTTGAGCCAACCACCCTAATCCCATTACAGAGTTTCTGTTTACAGCCATCGGGAAGAATTGAGGCTCGCTATCGACAATATCATAGCCCAGCTTATCACCATTCGTGAGGTCTTTTAAAACCTCTAGATTATTTGTGCTAAACGCTAGAAATTTATCTACAGTCCTTAAATTCATTTATTATCCTTAAATTTAAAATTTTTAAACGTGTCATTAGATTAAAAAATCAATCATTTCTACATACTTAATAGATCCGAATTTTCTCAAATTCAGCTATGTTGAGTAAATATTAAACCTGCTGAAGTCTTCAGCAGTTTTGATTTTGGCTAAATCTTGTGGACTATTGGCATCTTTTACTACATTTTTCAATACATAAATGCGCTCCATAGTCTTTTTCACCATATCATCCACGAAGAAACGGCTGGCTTCCGGGAAATCTGCTAATTCAACTTTTTTTATTTCAAAGAATTTTAGAATTTTAGTTTCTTCAAGATCTGTTACCAGATCGATTGATTTTTGAGTAAAAGCATACCTACTATAAGGATGCTCGGCCCACATATATTGATTGGCTAAAATGTATGTGTCGTTTTTACCAGGATTTTGAAATATAAAGGAATTACCGTTATCGATGACGGCAATATCTTTCAATCTTCCATTTTCATCCAACTTGACCATCCAATTGTCGCTTTTACGGTCAAGATTACCCATCAAGACATCTTCGATAATAAACTTCTGCATTAGATCTAGTTCATCCTCGTTGGGATCATTCTTATGCACCGGATCGTTAAATATCTCTGCAGCTTCTTTATATTCATCTACAAAGACCTGCAAGGTCCCGATTTTACAATCTTGAGAAAAGGCCGAGGAGCACATAAAGTTAGTCTCCGGGATAAGCCCAAATCCAAGCATCCGATCGAGATCATAAGCCAACTTTTCGGCATACCCCTTTGCTTCCGGCATGGCTCCGGGTAAATAGTCAGTCGGTCGCTTGACGCCAAACAACAATTTAAGATTAATCTCTAAGCGTCGTTGTAAAGTCAGCGACTCGGGTGTCAGCAGTTTAAAAATTCCTACAAACTTCCCTTGATCGTCTTTCAATTTGAGTGAATTACAAGCCCCCTTGTTCTGATCTGGCAGTATCCCGGCTTGGTAACCTGCCTTTATTTTCAAGAGTACCTTTTTAAAATTTTTCGAATGCAGACTGTCAAGTAGAGTCTCGGGCGCTCTATTGCCGGAAGTTTGCACCCAATCTGAAAACATTGAAGAGGCACTCAACGATTCGCTTTGTTTGCTTTCTTCTAAAAGTATCGACTGTTTGAATCTCTCATCAGAGATCAGAATTCCACTTGTGTGCATTGCCAAGTTAAAAATCTTTTTTTCAAGTTTATCAAAGTCGGATTGATCGCCTGAAAAGTTGCTTACTTTTAAGGAATATTCTAGCAATTTTTCTGCATCATTTCCGTGCATTTGTTGTCGGTATAGTGTGGAGGATTGGTCGAGAAGATTCTGCTCTGGCTGTAAATTTGAATAGTTTTTAAGAGGATTTTCAAGATTGGTAGGTTTATTATTTATTAGATTAAAACTATTCGCCGCTATTTCAATTGTGTTTTCAGCAACACTTAATTTTTTGGCACTTGCTTGTTCTCTTTCTTGTTGTATTCTGTACAGAATCTCTAAAACTTCTAAAGTTTTTCCATCGTAAAAAGAGGTCTTAGCTTCGTCATTAAGAGTTTTTAGTTGTTCTTCTCTTGTTTTTTCTTCATTGTGAACTTTAGGTGTAAAAATGATTTTTTCATTGTTATCTTTTAAACCGGCTTCAGAAGCTTTTTTGAGTTCAATTTGACGTTTTTCTTCTTTTCCATTTCTTCTTAAAATGACCGTATTTAAATTGGTAACTTTGATTTTAGGTTTTTCAATGATATCCAGTTCTATATTGCGTTTGTTTTTGATGGCATCTGAACAGTCTAGGGGGGGATTTTTAATGATTTGAACTGGGATGTCGTTATGAGGTGTTTTATTATTTGCTTTTTGCTCGGATTCACTGTTAATTTTAGATTTGTCGGAATCAGATTTGAAAAAGTACTCAAAATCTACACTCTCAAAATCCTTTTCAGGTCTGTGGTTGCCGGGATTATAAAAATCGAAGTCGTTGCCGTTATCAATATTTAAGTCTAAATTTGCTTTATCATTTCGACGTTTTAACAGATTTTCAAAAGTAAATTCAGCTTGTCGTTTCACAGCATCTATATTTGGCCTTTCGTTGCCACAATCAAAAAACTGATTTAAATTTATAGGAGAATTATTTTTTATACTGCTTAAGGAAACATCATTGCAGTCATCAAAAAGCTGATCAAAATCAATGTCAGTCTCTTTATTTATTGATTCCGAATTTAAAAACTCTCCAAAAATATCGAGTTCTTTACCAAAAGCTGGTTTTTGATTTTTTGATAACTCATTTTCATTGTGTTGATCAAATGCGGACAGCACTAAATCAGCAATACCTGTAATCACAAATGCTAAGGAGGTGCCAAAGAGTGCCATATTTGGTGTTAATTGGGATTCCTGTGTCATCCCGTGAAAAGGATGAGGTGTGAGTGAATTTAAAGGAGAAATTGAACAATTACCTGTTGTAGCATTTGCAGGTGTATTATTTTGTGGTTCGGTGAGCGTACTTCTTAGATATACGGCACTTGCAGGGCGAGTAAACGGGGTATGAATAGTAGGTACGTTGTTGTTCAAAGAGGGAGAAGAAAATGGGGTAGTGCGATTGATCGGGCATTGTGGAAGTAGATTCTCTAGAGCAGGGTCGACAAGAGTGTCTTGAGATTGTTTTGAAGCATTCTGTACTGGTGTGGTCAGCTGAGGCTTTGTTGGTTGAATCGGTATTTTGAGTAGGTTAACCCTAGTCAACAAGTCAACGCTAGCAGAAGCGAGCGACGCTATTCCTAACAATCCGACGACTGTATGTGCATAACGTTCATACCATCTTGCATTATTTACACGGGACTTACCCTCTTTATACTTAAATAGAATCTCCCCCCTTAAACTTTTAGAGGAAAAGGGTTCGGAGTCAACATGGTAATGATTAGGAATATCAACTCTAAAAGGATCAAAACCACCTTTCCAATTGGTATAAAGCTTTACTGCCACCTGATCGATAAGCTCCAGCTTGGACTTAATATCTGAAGACATTCGGGCAAGATCTTTTTTTCCCAAGACTTGAGAACGCAAATGGAATTTCAAATGGTTTAAAAGGGTGCTGGCACTGCTTAATAGGGCTAATCGATTGCCGAATAGTTCCCTGGTTTGATGGAGAGGCGCTAATTTTTCTTCCAGCAAGGTATTTGTAAATTCTTGAAAGTCTTCTGCGGTGCCATCTTCAGCGCAATATAGAAAATCATAGATCCATTCATTAACAGGAGTAGATGTATCCTCGTTGAAAGAAGCGTTCATCAATTTTTCATAGTAGTAGTTAGAAAAGCTCCCAATCGTGTTAAATTGAGGATCGGATTTAAAGACTTTTTGAGTCGCCATCGAAATGCTGTCGACAACTTTCAATTGCTCTAATTGTTTGATATCTTCCTTCAAAATAGGATTAATGCTGTCTAAGTAGCCGAGAGCATGACGAGTCTCTGTGATAGCTTGATCAAGAAGTTTGCTTTGGCTAAGTTCAAATTTATTTTTGTGATAGATTGGGATAAGGGCCACTTTTAACAGTTGGGTTTTATCCTGTATTGCTTGAAGGATCTGTGCATCGTTACCAGCTGATTTACCATGCGAGATGAAATAAGCAACTTTTTGTGCAAATGTAGAAACATTTCGGCTTACGCCACTCATCGCTATAAGGAATTTGCCTTGAGATAACTTATTAACAATCCAAGTCATGTTTGGGCTAATGAGCTTTCCCAAACGAGTAACTTCAGCAGCTTCTTTTGCAATATTCTCCCATTGGAGATTATTATGTGCATATAGAGAATTCATTATTAGAACCTAAAATAGAAATGGATTTAAAATAATAAGTATATAAATAATTATGTTTCACATTAAGGTGTCTTGAGTTCTTCAAGAAATATTGTTACCCGAAAGATGTTTAAAATTAAAACTTCAAAAGTACGTTTTTATAGATTAAATTTCAATTTTAAAGCTGACGGAGCACTAAATTCACACCTTCGAGACAAATTAAAGAATATGGTAAAGTAAAGCACTATGAAAAACTGTCAAGAACTGAGTAATATCCTGACTGCAAAGTACGTTGCAGCTGGTCGAGTAAAGAAAATCCCCGAATTAAAGTTGCATATTTCCCATGTGGAACCGGAAGGTTTTACCTCTAAATACGCAGCAGGAGTTCTTACTATCGATTCTGCGGGTGCCTATGGACATGCGTGCGGCATAGCACAGATGACAGCAGCTACAAAGGCTGGTCATTTGGCAGACTATTTAGGGAAGACAACTCCAAAATTCCCTTTGCGACTTGTTTGGCTAGATACTGAAAGTGAAGTAGAAATTGCTGATCTGGTCACAATTCATCTACCTTTCTTTATGCTAAATCCTGATTTGATGTCTTGGGTGCCTCAAACAGCTCAGAGGCTTATAGAGCTAGGTTACAATGCTATTCTGTTGGGCTGTCGAAAGAGCATTTTTGTTCCAAATGTCGTTTCTCAAAAAGTCGATTTGCAAAGTGTCATAAAGATGTTTGGGCTATATGGAATAAAAGTTATTCTTAAACCCAATTTGCAGTTTCTCCAAGATGACCATTGCTCAAAATGCCCTTTGGATGAGGCGTTCCGTGCTTCATTGACAAAAGCACTTAGCCAACTCCATGCTCTGGTTCCCGCTTGCAATTCTATCATGTGGGAATCGATGCTTCAATCACCCCGTTTTCGATTCCATCAACAAGCAAAAGATCTTACCCTGGTGGATATTGTCATTCAGGAAGTTCAGCTTGTTGAAAAATGTCATCAATTACAGGGCAAAAAAGGGGAGCGTGAACTCATTTTCTATCTCCCCCTAAGTAGTATTTCCGAAGGAAGAAGTCACGCTGAATGGATACCTACTCTGCTGGATGAAATGGGAGAAAAAACGACTTTTGCATTTTCTTCTGTCCAGGGAAATTTTTGCCATGATCATCTTCCCGATCATCCTCTCTGGCAGCAGCTTAGGCAATCTCCTGATTGCTCAGCGACTCCCTTACTTCCAATTGTCAATTTAGGAGCTGTAGAGCAGGGTGAAGGGTTGTGGCCGGCAACGAACTTCGATCTTATTGAACGATTTTACCCGCGGCTTAGACGTCATACCTTTGCAGGTGTCATCGGAGTGGTCAATCATTTGCCTGAAGAGGGGAGTTTTTTGGATGGCTTATTATGGGTGGCGGGCCAATCCCTTTGGCGCGATATGCCCCCAAGCATGCTAGCAGAAACATGGTTTAGTGCTTATCGAGAAGAAAAAGATTTTGCCCATATGTTATTGGCTTTAAAAGCTGTAAGAAAGATTGTGCTGGAATTCAGTTTACTGCGTTCACTAGAAAATAATGAAGAGCGCAGGCGCATTGGCGAGCCATTAGCGATGCAACTGAAAGAGCCGACCTATTTCTTTGACAAAAAGGAATGGGTAATGAAGAGGCCTTCAATGAAAGATTACTTTAATCTGTTTGTGTGTGATACCAAACGGTTTTTGGAGCAATCTTTGCAGCTTTCTTGCCGTGCAGCATTCGGATCCTCTTTTGGTCATGAAGAGCCGCAATCTTCTTTTTGGACGCATCCTAAAGGAAGAGGGGATTTCCTTGTTAAGCCTCAAGAAGGTTTTCCAGGTAGCGTCATGGAAGCTATCTACAAAGAGAACCGTTTCTTATAGGCTTAAACTTCTAAGCAGCAAAAGAGAAGAACCTTTTTCAGGGTTATGAGGATAATATTAGCATACCCGTAGCTGCGGCAGTCTTCGCTAGCGCTCGCATGCCTTGCTGGCGGGCTACAGAGAGAGATCCACTATCGTGGATTAGCTGCAAATCCACATATGGCACTAAGGATTATACTCAACCTGCTTGATTTTAACTTGCATTAGGCCAATTGCAGCTAATCCACGATTGTGGATCTCTCTCTGTAGCCCGTCAGCAAGGCTTGCGAGCGTTAGCGAAGACTGCCGCAGCTACGGGTTAGGGTGTTGCTTTTGTAGCATTTTTTAAGATTTAAATTCACATGAATCTAAGCTTTTTTAAATTTCAAGTCATATGATAATATACGGTTTTTAAGAATTGTGTTACGAGCAACAAACACCCCCGGATGGGGGTGTGGGCAAGTAGCCCAGGGAAAGCGAAGCGCAGCCCTGGGTAAATAAAATTCAAGATTGCACCCCTGAAAGGGGTGCGGGAGGGCTGTCGGATTTTTACTAGTGACACGTTAACGCCCACACACCCTTCAGGGGTGTAATCCTTTTGTTAAAGGACCACGGCCGCGCTTCGCTTGCCCTGGGCTACAGGCCCAATGTCGTTAAGTTAAGGAATAAGCATCTATAATTTAAGAGTTTAGATTTGTGAATAAGCACATTCTTGCCATCAATCTGGCGATTTACATATGGCCTGCTGCATCTCTCAATAAGCAGTT
>JACCVN010000242.1 GCA_013698165.1 Parachlamydiaceae bacterium
TTGTAAAGATGCTTAGAGATTTTTTCTATTTTAGTTTGAGGGGCGGCGATAAAATATAGCATATCCCAATTTTCAGGCAGCTCTTTTAGTGCCTTTCTGAAAAGGCGTCCAACGTCTTTTTTTGAACCCTTTGATTTAAGACCTCTGATGATGCCAAAACCAGCATCATCTTCCAAAACTAGAACTCTGCTAAATTGACGGAGCTCTTTTTCAGCTTGCCTTATTGCTGAAAAATCTGAGTTGATTTTTGCTAATTCCAGGTTATTCATAGCACTATCAAAAGCCTCTTTTACTTGTTTGATCAGTGTATAATGGCTCATATAGCAGCCCGCTTCACCTTTGTGAACAAATTCAAGAGCAAGCAGTCCTTCCTCTGTACTTGTATTTATTCTCTCTCGGTTGTGATACATTTTATTCCAAATAGCCTGATCAAGATCATTACGGCCATCAATTGCTTTAAAAACTTTAAATGATTTAGTACCAATTTGGTGCAATTCTTGAGTAATCCGTTCAAGCCTTTCTTTTGCTGTAGGTAGGTTGATGACGGCAATTGTGCCAAAAAAATCGCCTAGGTGCCAGTTATTATTAATTTCTCGGTTTTCCAAAGTCTTTAGCTGGCTATCTGCAATTATATGAAGAGGTGTATTCCATGAATATTGATATACAATACCTTTGGATTCGACTATACGCTCGTGAACAATCTGTGGAATAGTTTCTAAGTTTTCAGAATGTACATAATCGAACATTAAGGTTATCCTTGGAATAGTTATTTGTACTCTATAACATTAAGCTCTTTTGAAGCCGCGTCAATAAACAGGCTGACCTTGCCACGGTAACCACATTCGATCAGTAATATGACTGCACCCACCCTGGTGATAAACTATCGAGGGATTAATGGCATACACATTGTAAAAGGAATGAATTTCGCCTATTTCATTATCAATAGGCCAAATGTGTGTTACCGTTACATCATCAATTTTTTTGAGAAGTTCTACAAGAGGGCCATACATAGAATTGTTGATGGCATAGCCAGAAAGGCTCCAGGAACGATTAAGTTTGCAAAGATGAGAAGATATTTTAGTAGAAGGTTCTGTCGCGTTGACTATAAAATATAACATATCCCAATCATCTGGAAGTTTACTCAGAGCTTTTCGAAGAAGAACTCCAACGCGTTTCCTAGATACTGCTGTTTTTTTTTTATTGAGAATGCCGAAACCTGCATCATCTTCAAATATTAGCAATCTGCTCGATTTTCTCACTTCTTTAACTGCTCGCAATATTTCTTGATTATTATGAGAAACTTTTGCTAATTCCAACTCATTTAAGGCTATTTCAAAAGAGTTTTTTATTTGGCGAATTAGCGTATAATGGCTCATATATGCGCCACTTTGCCCTTGATGCAAGTGATCAAGGGCTAACTTGCCTTCATCGGTGCTTGTATCAATATTGTGCAAATTAAGATAGAATTTATTCCAAATGGCTGGTTCTATATCCTTGCGACCATCAATTGCTGAAAAAATCATAAACGAGTCTGTCCCAATGCTTTTAAGTTCATTAGTGATGAGCTTAAGTCTTTTTTTTGCTTGGGGCAGGTTGATAACTGCTATTGTGCCAAAAAAATCGTTAAGTTGCCAGTCTGCGTCTAATTCCTTATAGCTCATTGAGTCCAGTTGCTGTTTTGCTATAGTTTTTATTGGAATATCCCAATGTCTTTCAGCTGTGTTATCTTTATGGGAAACAATACATTCGTGGACAATATGTGGAGATGTTTCATGAAGGGCGAAATCATACATGATTCTACCTTAAAAATATATTAACTGTTTTGATTGAAATGGAAAATGAACTTAAAAGTTGCAAAGAAAATCGGAATTCAGGCCGGATATTTGATCTGCTACTTTGAAATGGCACAGGATAAATGTGAAACAGCATCAAAAAAATCCTCTGAATTCGATTTTTTTTTTCAGCCCCCAAATTTGCATGTGCTACATCTCCGAACATTTTTAGCAAACAATATGGCACATAAGAAAAAAAGACAATTCCTAAACGAGTCTTTTGCAAATTAGTCCGCAATTCTGAGTGCAAGTGCTAGCGATTAATTTTGTCTAAA
This sequence comes from Parachlamydiaceae bacterium, assembly GCA_013698165.1. Lineage (GTDB taxonomy): Bacteria > Chlamydiota > Chlamydiia > Chlamydiales > Parachlamydiaceae > JACCVN01. Next base: position 2,108 of record JACCVN010000242.1, read on the forward strand.
GTCCAGTTATTTAGGGATTACTAAGATTGCATCTGAAACCTTTCTAAGAATATGCCCTGTATCGGGATCTTTTAGCTCCCCGCAAGGCGTGCTGACAATCATATCGTTGATCAACATGATCGATGACCCCCCTCCATCAAAGTTAATCGCATGTACACAACCGATCTGCAGCATAAGATCAGCAAATTCCAAAAGAGTTATTCCAAAATTTCCCTTTATATTTAAATTTCTTTGCCCATCCACAACGACAAAAACCCAATGCCCGTTCGATAATATCCCCACGGCAGTCCGTGCTTTTTGTAGATGCCCTAAGCTAAGAGGATAAAAGGAAAACAAAGTGGAAAGATCGATGATGCTTTGTCCATTACAGATGAGTAAAGGACCAGCTCCCATAATATGAGAGACTTGAGCCCATTCATCTGGAGAGGTGGATTGTCCACGGACTTCTATCTTCCAATTAAAATCGTAGCCTTTTTTACAGTGTAAAAATTGATTACACTTTTTACGTCCAACCGATATGACCATTTCTGAATGTTTTAGCGGTGAATTGCAGGAGTTAATGCGTAAAACTTTTTCAGCTTGGATGATAAATTCAATACCCAATCTCTTCGTTTCCGTCGATTTTCTGTAAAACCAATTATATAAAATCACTTGATTTCTTTCACAAGGCGTATTGATACCATCAATAGTAAAAACATGTTTTCTTATTGTGCCCTCAATACTTGTAGTTACCTCATCAAAAAGCACCTTATTGGAGGAATTGGACCAGCCGATAGCGGCTGTGGACTTTGTGGGGGTTGCGCGCCAATCTCCAGCAATTTTTAAAATGCCAAGAGGCAAATCGCCATAATCCCCCCAAACTGTAAAAAACCCTCCGTTTACGGCTGCAATGGCATGATGTCGTTTTGCAATTGAAGCCACATGCTCTAGTTGAAAATTTTCAGATTGCCCTGGAATGATATTGAAAAATTGAGGATCGATATCTAATATATGCGCTATACTTATACCATCAAAAGACATCGAGGAATAGGTCAACCCTTGAGGGAGTTCGATGCAGAAGGCATCATTGGAAAAAAAGTAAAAAATTAAAGTGGTTAGAAGTGAATAAGTTTTTCGCATAGCCTACTTTCCAATTCCAATAATAAACACATCTAAAGGCGAGTTGAGATTGCGCGAAAAGCACGCGATCCAACGATCGCATGCTGGCCAATTTTAATCAATATTGATCTGCATGCAATCGTTGAAAATGAAACTCCGCAATCATTCCAGGATACTGTCTAGAGGTGTAAACTCGGAACTCAACACAAGAGCTAACGGCATTCCCTCAAAAGCTTGTGTAAGAGTTTGGAGATAGTTAATGTAATCCTCTATTTCGCTGATTTTTGGTGGTGGCTTAAGCCCTAAAAAGACCAAATCTGCATTTTTTGAAAACTCTTTTACAATCTCACATCTGTCTAAAGACACATCGGAAGCCACATATGTCTCAATATCTATCGGCAACCTTTTTAGAAGTGCAATTTGGGCCAGCTGCTGTTGCTTTTCTTTTCGGTCTAATTCAGTTGGAACAATTGCTTTGACAGAGAGACGACAGCCTTTGCGTGTCGGATCCAGCTGTAGCATGTAGCCCAGAACAAGCATTAATTCCGAATTATTTTGATATTCATCGTCCCACCAGATATGAAGGTCCTTACCTTCACCTGTATCCAACCTGCTGGCATCGTTCATAATCACAACGTTATTGTGCCGACGATAAGCAAGCCTGAGAACATGAACAAAATCAATTGATTCGTCTTCAGTTCTAAATCCGCCAAATACAATTGTGTTTGGAGCAAGGGGCCCTAGGCCATAATATTCAATCATATTATGCATTCCCAGAGTGATCTTTTCGGCCTCTTTGATCTGAATTAGGGCCTGAATTTTCTCAGCCTTAAAGCGTTTTGCCAAATCAATTGAGATTTCTTTGCGCTTGAGTAGTGGCATAGTTCCAGGAGCTATAAAGGATGCCATCGTCAAAAATCCTTTACTTTGGCTTATCCCTTGGGCAAATTTTAATAAGCCGGTTGAATGCTCAGAGGTAGATTTTGTAAAGACCAGAAAATGGGGCCTCCAGGATTTTGAAGGCGTTTCTGCATAGGCCAGACTATAAATCGCAGTACGCGAAAAGAAAAGAAGCAATCCATCACGTATATCAGTCCATGATGATTCGTATTTACGTTTTCGTACAAAAAAGTAAAGAGCGGCAACGAACAGCAAAGATAATAAAGCTGAACCGGCATCAATCATCAACATGGCAATCAGACATAACGCGGCGCCAATCAATGAAATCGACCAATGCACTCTAAAGCGTGGACGCCAGCTAGGATTAGCCATCAAAGTTTCCATACCAGCGGACAAATTGAGCACACCATAACAGATTAAAGAAACCATCGTCAGTAGAGGGGCAAGTACGTTTACGCTGCCAAAATAAGTACCCATCACGGCGATGCAAAATGTGGCAAGCGTTGCAATTCTAGGCTCGGACATAGGGCCAAATGTCTTAGAAAAAACTTTCGGTGCTAATCCATCATCTGCAATAGCTTGTAAAGTTCTTGGGGCGCTTAAGAGTCCACCTAAAGTACTGGATAAAGTGCAGCCCCAAATACCCAAAACAATTAATGAAGGCACGCTTGCAAGATCTTGCATGATCAACGGATCCTGGGCAAGGCGATCCATAGGGACCCGATAAGCCAAAAATAATGAAATTCCTACGTATATTAGATATGCGATGATCATCGCGCTAATTGTTCCTATAGGCAAAGATCGACTTGGATTACGCAAATCCCCTGAAAGAGACACGCTTGATTCCAGGCCTGTCATGGCAGGGAAAAAAATTGCAAATACAGCCCAAAATCCTATTGAGGTTAAAGGTGCAGGCGTATAAACGTCATCAGGTACCGGTGCTAATTCACCCCCTGTAAACAAGGAGATCAATGAGATTGCAATCACAACAAAAATGACCATCTGCACTTTTAAAGCACCTCTTAAGGAAGTGTAAGCCAGAGCAGTTAATACGCAAAGCGTTACCAATCCTATATTAGCAATCGACCAGCTTGGGACAAGATCATGGAGAGATTCCGAAAAACCGATGCAACAAAAAGCGATGGTCAAAGATTCCCGAATATACATCGGGATGCCGACCGCACCTCCCACCTCGATTCCCAGGGAGCGAGACAACATATAATAAACGCCCCCCTTGCCTACAACGTTATTCGTTGCAATGGCTGACATGGAGAGAGTTGTCACTAACGCGATTAGTGCTGACAGGGTGATAATTATTAAGGCTTCATTGATGCCGATAATCCCTACAATCCAGCCTAATCTAAGAAAAATAATTACTCCAAAAAGCATCAGAATACATGGCACAAAAACGCCTAAAAACGTCCCAAATTTATGTTCCTCTTCTACGCGCACTTCTTCTGAAAGATCAATATTTGCAGTAATTACATTCATGCTTATCCTTTTGGTATGAAAAAAATATCATTATAGTACATTCAGAGGTCCTAAAGCAACCTTTTATATCAAGCTAATTTTGAGTCTTAACATTTTGAACTTATGTAAAATTCTACTTATAGTCTTTTGAAACGCCTACAAAATAAATTGGGCATAGAGTATGTATATGAGAAACTCAAACAATGAGCAGCATATGAAAATATATCAACAATTAACAGCCTACTCTTTTGCAACAACCTTTTTATTTACTTCACTTTTCGGTGCGATAGAAAATGATGAGAAAAATCTGCCCGATGATATGCAGAAAATTATGCTTCAATCCAAATATGAACACGCCATTTGGGGTTTGTATGTCAAGGATCTACAAACAGAAGAAATTCTTTATGACTTGCATTCTAACAAACTCTTTTCTCCGGCATCCACAACTAAATTATTTACAATAGCTGCCCTTCTCAATGCTTTTGGTAATGATTATCGCTTTAAAACTCCGGTGTTCGCGACTGCGAAGATCACCGATGGCAAGCTACAGGGCAATTTAATCATGGTGGGTCAAGGCGACCTGACAATGGGGGGAAGACAGCCTAATTCAGATACGATAGCCTTTACTAAAATGGACCATACTATTTCCAATGAAGCCCCGGGGGTTATTTTAACATCTCAAGATCCATTGCAGGGAATCAATGATCTCGCAAAGCAGACTTTCCAAAAAGGACTTAGAGAGCTTTCGGGTGACGTTATTATTGATGACAGTCTCTTTGAAACTGTTGAAAAACGTGGCATGATCCTCTCTCCAATGATCATCAATGAGAATTTAATCGATCTAGTCATTAATCCTACTGAAATCGGTGAAATTGCCAAATTGAGCTGGAGACCGCAGGTTCCAGGCTATAAGGTTGACAATCAAGTGAAGACTGTCGCCAAAGATGGTGCTTTAGAGTTGGAAATCAGTTCAGATGAGAGTGGGCATAACATTGTAGTTAAAGGTACGGTGCCTCTTGGCCAGAAGGACATCATTAGGAATTCAGCAATCAAAGACCCTAATCATTTTGCGCGAACAGCCTTTATACAAGCACTGCAAAAGGCTGGCGTTAAAGTCAATGTCCCTTCTGAGGCAGCGACTATGACAAAACCGCTCAGTTCTTATAAAGATCTCGATCGAGTGGCCTTGTGGACATCTCCCCCACTTTCAGAATATGCAAAGCTTATCCTCAAAGTAAGCCATAATTTAGGTGCAAATTTATCTGCTCTACTTCTTGCCTCGCATGATGGAAAAAAGACTTTTGATGAAGGTATCCAACTGATCGGTAAATTTACTATGGATAATGTCAAACTGTCTCCAAACGAATTTGTAATGATCGATGGAGCAGGGGGAAGTGAAAATCGGTTTTCTCCAAAAGCTGAAGTGCAGCTGTTAGAATATAT
>JACCVN010000303.1 GCA_013698165.1 Parachlamydiaceae bacterium
TAAATATCTCCGTTGTCCAAATAATATTTTCCTTGTCCATCACACTTTCCAAATTTATGTTCGCCGTCATAGATAATTTTACCTTTTTGGGTGTAATCTGTTCCATTGCCGTGCAATTTCCCGTATATGGATCAACCGTGAAAAGTTTATTATAACAAGTCGATACCAGGGTAGAAATCCAATTTTGGGAGTGCTCGTTTGTATTATTCAGAGAAGCCTGTTGACATTGGAGCTATTATTAATAGTGCTTTGGGCGGACTCAATTGGACTTTCCCCTCTTTTGGGTTTTTTAATAACGAGTTGTTCTTCGTTAAGGTTTTCTGAGTAAGGCCTTTTTAAATTGTTGACGGGGGGATGTGCATTGTTCCTCTTTTTTATAGTTTTTCATATAATTGATTTGTTTGATATATGAATGCTATATTGAATTGTGTTAATAGTCAATAGCTTATAAACAATAATATTTTTTATAGAGAAGATTTTTTAAAAATCAAGTATTAACTAGGGGAGAATAAACTATTATACGTGGCCAGACGGAACTTTTTTCATGCACCGCGCAAAAGGAAAGGTATATCTATCTTGATAATTCATTCCGATTACCCCTTTAAGATTTAAAAAAGAGGGGTTTTAGAGTGCTCACCTGAAATTTCAGCGACATATGTTGGAATAGCATAGCCGGAGAGCTGTTTGCGCAATTCGCTAATGAGCCATTTTCCTTTTTCGATAGGCACATCAAAGTGGCTGGAGCCTGCCACTCGATCGAGTTGATGCAGATAATAAGGGACGATACCATTGTCCACAAGCTTTTCACAAAGTTCTTTTAGGGACACGATATTGTCATTGACACCACGGAGCAGTACAGATTGATTCATCAGGACAATGCCCAGTTTTCTCAGGTTTGCCAGGGCAGCAAGCACATCATCATCCAGCTCGCGGGCATGATTGACATGAATAATAAACCAAAGCTGTTTGGGGATAGTCTTTAGGATGCTCAGAAATGCAGGTTCTATGCGCTCGGGAATGCCAATAGGGAATCGGGTATGAAGTCTTATGCGGCTAATATGGGGGATGTTTGAGAGTCTTTGAAAGAGATTTTCGAGGATCGCATTAGAAAGTGATAGGGGATCGCCTCCACTTAAAATAATTTCATGGATGCTGCTATCTTCTGAAATAATTTCGATTTCTTTTTCAAAGATTGTCCCTTGCTGATCATAGTCAAAATTTTGTCTGAAGCAATAGCGGCAGTGCATGGCACAAGCGCTAGTACAGATGAGAAGGGCTCGATTCTGATATTTTTGTAGAAGCTTAGAGGATTTACAGAAAGTGTTATCTTCTGTGGGATCATTCACATAGCTGGAAAGGGCGACTTTTTCGGCAAGTGTCGGCAAAAATTGCAGTAATAACGGATCCTTTAGATTGCCCTTTTCAATTTTTTCAGCAAGTCTTTTTGGAAGATTAAGAATAAAATTGGGCTTGGAATCGATTAGGGCTCTGTCCTCCAAAGAAAGTTCCAAAAAATCAGCAAGTTTCTCCCAGTTCACAAAATTGGATCGTAGAATTTGTTTCCAAAGAGGAGGTTGATGTAGTTGTATCAAAATAATTGTATGTTTGAAGTGTTGAAATTATTTAGAAGCCTTAGTGCTTGTTCTGTTCTCGATGTTAAGGCAAGGCTAGGAGGGTAGTCCTTTAGTAGTATTGAGCTCAGCGTTTTTGCCGCAAGAACAAATTAACTACCACAGAGCCCGCAGAGAACACAGAGAGAGGTAGGGCAGTAACGACAAAGGGCGGACGACAGTAAGGGCCATGCTATAAGGATTACAACTTTATGGTATTTGTTCTTTCGTCTGTTGTAGTTAACGTTCTACCCCTCTCTGTGTTCTCTGTGGGCTCTGTGGTAGTTTATTTGCTTTTGCGGCATCAGAAAGCAGCTAAAGGACTACGCGAGAAAAATTAAAACATTATCAATGTTAAAAGGCTGAATCCAGAATAGCCGTGCAATATCAAATCTTATCGCACGGTATTTAGTATTCAGCCTTTGTCCCTCAGCCTTCATCCTTACGGATTTATTGCCCTAGGTTCCAACGGGTAAATGCCACAAGCTTCAAAGGCTTGCCGGTAGTTTTAGCGCGCTGTGCAACGAGTTCAGCAATTGTAAGGCTGTCATCTTTAATGAATTTTTGACGTGCCAGGCAGCTTGAATCGTAGAATGAATTCAATTTGCCATCGACAATTTTTTCGACGATGTTTGCTGGCTTGCCCATGACTTGGCTTTCAGCGATCTCGCGCTCTTTTGCGATCATGTCAGCAGGGATCTCTTCCGGAGATAGATAATCCGGAGATGCTGCTGCCACATGCATAGCAATGTCTTTTGCAAGAGCTTCTTCACCGTCAGCGCCGCCAATTTCAACTAGAGTGACAATTTTGCCGCCTAGATGAGAATAAACACCGATTGATTTATCAGATTTTTTTGGGAACGTTTTTACGCGCCTAACCTGGATATTTTCACCAATCGTTTGTACAAGCTCAGCACGGAATTGATCAACAGTGTGCTTTTGACCATCTTTAGAGATCGAGTGAGCGGCAAGCTCTTCAGCGTTGGCAATGTTGTCATTAGCGACCGCTGCAGCCAGTTCTGCCACAAACTGCTGGAAGCGCTCATTGCGCGCAACAAAGTCTGTTTCAGAATTGACTTCCACAAGGCCGATAGCTTTTACAGTGTCTGCAACGCCGATCATGCCTTCGTTTGTCGCGCGGCCTTCTTTTTTGACGGCAGATGCCAGCCCAGCTTTGCGCAGGTCGGAAATCGCAACATCAATGTCACCTTTAGCGCCTTCAAGAGCTTCTTTGCATTTACCCATACCGACGCCTGTGCGCTCGCGGAGTTCTTTAATTAAAGCTGCTGTAACAGGTTGTTGAGCCATAAATTATTCTTCTCCCTTAGATTGAGATCCAACTTGCTCGGAATCAGAGAATTTTGCGGCATACATTGCTTGCTCTTCGTCTTTGTCACTGACAGGTTCATCACCTTTAGCGTAAGCGACGCGCAGTTCACTTTTCTTTTCCATGATTGCTTGTGTAAGAGACTGCAAGATGATCTTGATGCTTTTGAGAGCATCATCATTACAAGCGATAACATAAGTAATTGGATCAGGATCGCAGTTTGTGTCTACTAGCGCCATGACAGGAATTCCTAGCTTATTAGCTTCAGCGACAGCTAAGTGCTCTTTGCTTGGATCGACAACAATCAAAAGACCAGGAAGCTTGCGCATAGCCCGGACGCCTGATAAGTTTTTGTCCAATTTGATTTGGTCTTTAGTCAGCAAGGAAAGTTCTTTCTTCGTCATTTCTTCGCTTGAAGTGGAAATACGTTTTTCGATGCGTTCAAGCTTCTTGATTGATTGTTTAATCGTCTGCCAGTTTGTGAGTTCGCCACCGAGCCATCTTTCGCATACATAAAACTCGCCGCATTCTTCCGCAGCTTCGCGTAGAACGACTTTAGCTTGTTTTTTGGTACCGACAAATAGGATCGATTTATGAGAAGCAATAATTTCTTTGACAACTTCACGGGCCATGCGGATTTGTTGCATAGTTTTCGCGAGGTCGATGATATATAGACCGTTGCGGGCTTCGAAGATATAACGTTTCATCTTCGGGTTCCAGCGACGTGTTTGGTGCCCAAAATGAGCGCCGGCCTCTAAGAGGTCTTTAATAGTGATTTGTTCTTGTTGGAGTGCCAAGCCTTGTCCCTTTATTTGACGACGGCATCCCACCATATATTTGCGGCGGGATTTCGGTCTTGGTTAATGTTATGTCACTTGTTTAGGCTCAATTAAGCTTTACAAGTGGCTATGTCGAGTATAGACTATATTCGCCTTTTAGGTCAAAAATCTTGTCAAAGGAAAAAGCCGGTGGGTGCTGATTTGTGAGGAGGTGGTAGCTTCGGCTATTGCCGAGAAGCAGGCCGGATGGCATTTTCCAGCGGATTGATTTTTGACCTAAAGGGTGAATATAGCTAATAGCGCCTGATCAGAATCGAACTGACACACGTAGCTTGGAAGGCTACTGTTCTACCATTGAACTACAGGCGCAAACGTGAGAGGTCATTAGAAAAAAGCATGATGATCATATTTTTGCAATTTCCTCTATAGTGCTAGTATGCCAAGGCAGACGTTTTTGTACAACACTAAATTTCAGAATTTCGTAACCTAAATGTAGCAATGATGAAGGGTATACGATGAGTAATGAACTTAGCAGCAGGAGTGAATCATGCTGCTACGTTTTACATTACTTTGGAAAAGTTTCCACTTTTTTAGTGCTCAATGAAAGAGCTACCCAAACCCAACCCAACATTAGAAGGTCGATGCCGATAAATAACCCGATTA
>JACCVN010000334.1 GCA_013698165.1 Parachlamydiaceae bacterium
GTGGTTTGCCGATCGTAAAAGGGGCTGTATTGACTAATACAACCCCTTTTACGATCGACAAACCACGGGAGCTTTCACGCTAGAAATAGTCGAAAATTCAACCTTGACAGTGTGCTAGTGGGCTTTGCCCATCTTAAACAATTTCACAGACGAGTGTTCGATTTCACTTTTAAAACTGTTAATCAGCCGCTTTTCAAAGCTTAGATCACGAGGAAATACATGTTCCATATAACTGACCACGGGAACGATACCGATCATTGAGTTGGTCAGATAAATTTGAGCATCATCAGCTAAATCCGGAGCCTTCACTTTTGCAGGATGCCATTCCAATCCCAAAATACCAATGCATTTTTCTACTGACCCAATGGAAACCCCTTTAAGATAAGGAAGTGAGGCATCGGGAGTATAAACTTTATCTTTTATACGCCAAAAAATATTTGCAAAGGCAGCTTCCAGTATCCATCCCTCTGGACTTAAGACCAGAGCATCATCGAATCCAGAGGTTGTTGAATAGTCCGCCATACATAATCGGTTTAGATAGGACAGGCTTTTAAGCTTTGCGGTCGGCCCTGTAATTGTATAGGGATAATGCGTTATTCGACATTCTGCAAGCGGGACAATACTTTGCTTTTCCACCGTCATCAAAATCTGGCCAGGAGGAGCGCTTCGCATCCTGCGCAATTCCGAGGCCCCGCCGGTTAAAATAATTTTTAACCTCCAGACACCTTCCAAAGCATGATTTCGAGAGAGCAATTCTTGCAATAGAGCGATATCAATGATGGGAGATTCAATTTTCAATTCTTTAGCGTGAGAAGTAAGACGAGCCATATGGGCATGATAATTTTCAAAAGAACCATCAACAATTTTTATTGTTGTGAAAACACCGTGCCCAAAAAGAAAACCACGATCGTCAATAGGGATAAATGCCTCAGAGCGAGAAAGGAATTTGCCATTAAGGAATACCACGTTCATAATTTTCGCTACTTTGTACAAGAAACAGAAGTGATCTGGAAAGCATGTTGGTCAACCCCTAAGGCCTTAAATATTGATCTTCCCTTATGCAATGTTTCGGCATATTCGCTATTAGGGTCTGAATCAATCACTACAGCCCCGCCTAACTGAACGTTGACCTTATCGCCTTGAAGCACAAGGGTGCGGATGGCGATGTTAAAATCAAAATCCCCATCACCGGAAAAATAGCCTATGGAACCTGTGTAGATGTTACGGCGTCGATTTTCTAACTTGTGAATATATTCCATTGATTTTAACTTCGGGCAACCAGTGATAGAGCCTCCAGGAAAGCAGGCCCGCACAGCATCTATAGGGTCCCAACCAGGCGAAAGCTCAGACTTGATAGTGGCAACAAGATGAAAAACGTTTGTATAAGTTTCGCAACCCCAAATTTTCTCAGTCACAACAGTTCCGGGAGAACTAATTTTTCCAAGGTCATTGCGCATAAGGTCGACAATCATCAAAAGCTCCGATCGTTCTTTTTCAGAAGCAAGAAGCCTTTCCCGATTTTGGGCATCTTCAATAGGATTTAGCCCTCTCGGGGCAGTACCCTTGATCGGCCTGGTCTCCAAAGAAGATAGTTTTTTTCTTAAAAAGCTTTCAGGTGAAGAGGAGACTACACAAAAATCTTTGTGGTTTAAATAGGAGGAAAAAGGCGCAGGATTCTTAGTGGCCAGATCTTCAAAAATTTGAAACCCATCACCTTTACCTTTAAAAATCAATTGATGCGAAAGATTTAGCTGATAGATATCTCCTGCTCTTATCCATTCTTGAGCCTGAAGAACTTTATTGCAGTAGCTTTCTACAGGTTCGGAAGAGAAGAGTTCGTAATCGCTTTTTTCTGGCGGAGAGCCAATAAGAGGGCCACCCAATCTTCTGAAAAATCCTGGCCAAAAGCGTGGGTCTGACAAGCTTTCAATCCATTGGCTTTCTAAAGGTCCCATTTCAGGCTTTCCTTCGGCCACAATCATGCAAACATTATTATTCTGATGGTTTATTTCAATCACCAGAGAGCAGCGCTGAAAATAATAATCCGGCAGAGGTTGTTGACTATTTGCATTTTCAATGTCGACAGGGCCAAAATTCTTGTCGAAGGCATAAGCGCCCATTTCATAGCTTAAAAACCCTACCCATTCAGGAAAAGGATGAGGTTGATCTGGTTTTTTAAGGACCATTTTCAGCAGGTCCCAAGGGTTTATACAGCCCGAAAGTTTAGAAGAGGCATAATGCTCTACCGTTTCGAAAGGAAAAAGGCACAGGAAGGAATGTGTATTTGCTGCAGCAGCTGCTGACGCATCACCGGAGTACAGCAAGCAAGTTCCTTCATATTTTGAAAAAAACCGTGCAAGCTCCAAAAGCCTTTGTCGATCAACAAGAATGCCGGGCAAGTCAATAATCTTAACCATTATTCATCACTATCTGTCATATTGTGGTAGACGCAGTCGACATCTTCAAGCTGTTCAAGCCAGTCGATAAGAGCTAAATTTGATTTAGCAGTTTCAGGATCGCAGTCGACAGTAACTTTTGGGATCATTTCAAGGGAGGCTTCAGTACATTCAAAGCCAGCCTTAGCGATCGCCTCTTTGACTGCGTAGAGATCCATTGGATCAGTCGTGATCACAAACATATCTTCGACAGCTTCAAAATCCTCGGCACCCGCTTCAGTAGCTGCCAAAAACAGCTTTTCTTCAATTTCAGGCTTTTTAGGTATTTGCAAGACCCCTTTGCGATCGAAATTGAATGCTACTGCCCCAGGGCTGGCTATGACACCGCCTCTTTTATTTGTGGCAATGCGCATTTCTGAAGAAATACGGTTCTTGTTATCGGTCATCACTTCTGCAATAATACCAACGCCCCCATGGCCATAAAGTTCATAGGTCATTTCAGTGAAATCGGCTTGATCTGCACTAGAGGCTTTTTTAATGTTGCGTTCGATAATTTCGGTAGGCAGATTAGACTCACGAGCTTTGATAATTGCCAGTCTCAAGCGGGTGTTGGCTTTGGGATCTGGGCCGCCAACTTTCACTGCGCTGATAATCTCCTTGGCAATGCGTGAAAAGATCTTTCCCTTTTTTGCGTCT
>JACCVN010000337.1 GCA_013698165.1 Parachlamydiaceae bacterium
TCATATACTCAACATAGCTGAATCTGAGAATTTGGGCAACGCGAAAGCTCTGGCGGTAGAGCTCATTAAAAGACCCTACATTGTATAATACAGGGTCTTTTAATGAACTCTACCCTGAGGCTTTGGCGCAGTCGAAATTTCTCAGATTCAGCTATGTTGAGTATATTTACAAAATTGTCCATTTCAAGCGAGGCAAAAAATGCGTATACAAAACAAATCGTAGCTTGCCATCGGAATGGCAAGCTACGATTTGTTGAGCTGATTTAACTGTAAATTTTACCTTGAGAGGATGAATTTTTGCTGATTATCTTCTTAGCTTTAATTTGTTGATCAAGCCTTGGTAACGCTTTGTATCAGTCGAATTGAGGTAATCTAATAGACGTCTACGTTGTCCGACAAGCTTTAAAAGAGCTAAGCGTGAGCCGTGATCTTTAGGAGAACGCTTTAGATGATCCGTAAGTTCCGCTATTCTTTCTGTCAAAATAGCGATTTGGACATCAGCAGATCCTGTATCTTTTTCATGGAGCTGAAACTTCTTGGTAATTTCTTCCTTCGTACCTTTGTCTAGAGACATGCTGAAATCCCCCTGTTAATTGTGAGCATCAAATTAGTTGGCAGTAGCTTGAAGTCCATTATAGGCTTCAAGAGAAAAATCCATCTAAAATGGTCTCAAAGTGTAAAAGCCAAGTCTGGCTCATTTTATTTATTTAGCTAAGCTGTTAGTGAGGATTATAACGTATTGGGAATTGCTAATCAATAGGGATTGTCGTCAAATCGTTGATTGAGAAGCAATAAAAGAAAAAATTACTGCTTAACAACTCGACTTTAGGATTTTTAAGGGGGATCTAGATGTAATCTTTTGAACCATAGCAATTTAAAATTCATACTCCCAACTCGAATGAGTTTGCGGTGTGGAGTATAACCCTCTATGAATCAATAGATTGCGTCAAGGAACCCCTTTGAAAATCCTAAAGTGGATTAAGGGGAGAAGGGTAAAAGAGACAAGTAAATTCTTGAGCGCCCCATGCCTGCGTCCGATTTTCCGCGAATTTTAAACTTTTGTATCTAGGATCACTTCCACATAGCTTGGAAATTTACCTGATTGGTCCCGACGCATGACCACTTTAAAAGGAATGGTGATATTGCCAAGAAATTTAGCTTGTTGCAGATCGTCCCAGATTTTTTTCTTAAGCTCCTCATTTACAGTCTCATTCTTATATTTTTTTAACATTTGCCTAATCAATTCCTGTTCGCGATCGGCAAGTATTTCCTTCCCATAGAAAGGATGTTCTTGTTCAGCATGAGGAAATTCAGTCATTAGTAGCGCTCCAGTTGCTTTTTCAAGAGTGGTTTGATATGTTATAGAGGACGACTTAAATTTAAGGAATTCTTAACATGAAAAATAGCACATATAAAGAAAAATTTGCGATCTTGAAATCGTGGAATCCCCAAATCTTCGATTCTATCAAGAAGGATCTCAAAAATGACCATTTAAGAAATGATATTCCCTTTACCAAACAATTTTTTGCAGGGAAAAATACGGCTAAATTGACTACCGAAGATCTCGCTGAGGGTTACCAGCGCGCTCTAGATGAAAGCGAGCATGCTGAAACGATAGGCGAATTTATTTCTAATCGCTGGCTGATGAAAAATAGCGATCTGTATAATTTTTTTGCTGAAAAGCTCATGCACATCAACCCAAATTTCAATGAAATCGAAGAACTGAGCGAAAACGACTCAAATTCCATCATTAAAGAAGGAAAAGAGCAGTTTAATGCCCAAGACCTCTTTATTTTTGCTTTGTTAAACTCTGTGGCTTTCTCTGAAAATACTTTTAAAGACCTCCATAAGCAGGCCAAAACTGCTTCTGAAACACAAAAAGTCGTCGAAGAAGCTAAAGAAGTTGAAAAATCTTTCGAAAAATTGATCAACAATCATGAGATGTTGTTTGCACGCATGGTGGATAAATACGAGAAAAAATTGTCAGGGCTTGAAAAGAAGTATCATCAAGATGTTGAAGGCTTAAAAAAGCAAGTTTCCCATCTGCAAAAACAGCTCAAGAGCTAATTATTATGGCTAAAGCTTTTCCTTTTGCCATTGTACCGGCAAGTAATGATGAGAAATTTATGCTCGAAGCGTTAAAAGAAGCGTGGAAAGCTTATTGCTCCGATGAGGTTCCTGTGGGTGCAGTGTTAGTAAAAGATGATCGCGTCATCGCAAGAGGATTTAACCAAGTAGAAACCCTTCAAGATGCCACCGCGCATGCTGAAATGCTTTGTAT
>JACCVN010000344.1 GCA_013698165.1 Parachlamydiaceae bacterium
GATATGAGCTAAGGGCCATCATATCAGGATTTGAAGGTCTAACTTGCCGCATATTCAAGCTTTTGGATTGAAGTATCAGGAAACGCCTGTTCTAATATTTGAACAGCTGTCGCCCCTTTGTTGGCCAATTTCACAGCTTCTTCAATCGTAAAGGCTGAATAGACAACCCCCTTATCCGTTTTTGCTCCAGAGGCAGGCTTCCAACTAACAGCAAAAGGATTTACAACCCAATCGGCTTTGCCGTCGCGATGAAGAATAAGATTTTGAGTCACCAGAATAGCGTTCTCTAGCGGCTTTGAAGTACGACTCAAGGCGTGGCCATGATAACCCACTTTTGAAGCATCCACATCCCAATAGGGGTTGTTACCGCTTTGCGCAAGACTGTAACTGTCTGTACGAGCAGTGATCGCAATTGCCTCCAGCAAATTTGGAGGAAGAGCTTCAGGATATCCCTGAGGCAAGACTGAAGACAAATATTCCTCTAGGGTTATTTGGTTCACCAAGCTGATAGAACCACCCACATCGTAGATATAAACTTTACCACGATATTCTACACCATCTACAAGAGTCGTTGTGTCTGGCGCATCCGGGATGATCACAATTTGGTAAACTCCAGGAAATTCTTCGCCCCAGCGTATCCCATCAAGGGTAGCCTCAACAGTGCGCCTTTTTCCTAAAAAACCTGTATTGATATGTGAATTAGTATGTGGATCAAAAATCTTATATTTCCCTTTCACCTCCAAAAATACTGAGGGTTCATCATGGGCAAGCAAAATCCTAATGGATGGCGGCTTCGGCGGAGCTTCCGTACTAAAAGCGCGGCTGAGAACATCCATGATTCCTGCATCTACAGGTGCCACAATGGACATCAAAGCAGCTAGACAAACGAATAATTGATAAAACATAGCCCTCCATAAATTAGGTGTATTGTTCTTTATTGTCTCGACTTTAGGATTTATTGACATTTACTGCGATGTTGATATGCTAAAGCTGTAGCCTCTCTACCTCGCGGGGTACGCTTAAGAAAACCCTGCATGATCAGATAGGGTTCATAAACTTCTTCTATTGTTCCGCCCTCTTCCCCGACAGCAATCGCGATAGTATTTATGCCTACAGGGCCTCCGTCATAATGATCGATAATTACATCCAAAATTTTCATATCCATTTCATCAAGCCCGCGGTCATCAATTGCCAACATGGCCAACGCTTTGATAACCACATCCTTAGACATGCAACCTTCTGCACGCATTTGAGCGAAATCTCGTACCCAACGCAGTAAATTGTTGGCGATTCGTGGAGTGCCGCGCGAGCGCTTAGCAATTTCATGCAAGGCTTCCGACTCAACCTCGAGGTTTAAGATCCTACTTGTTCGCTGCAGGACAGTCTCAAGGACATTTGATGGATAGTAGTCCAAACGGCAGCTAAAGGCAAAACGAGTCCTTAAGGGCGCCGTCAGAAGGCCTGCGCGCGTTGTAGCACCTGCAAGAGTAAATCGCTTGAGGGGGACACGCACACTTCGAGCTGCAGGACCACTGTCAATCATTAAATCCAGCGTAAAATCTTCCATCGCCTGATACAAATATTCTTCTACTGAACGGTTGAGGCGATGGATTTCATCTATGAAAAACACATCCCCATCGTTTAACTTTGTCAACACTCCCGCAAGATCACCGGGTTTATCAATGACAGGCGCCGACACAGACGTTAATTGACTGCCCATTGCTTTAGCTAATATTGAGGCTAAAGTTGTTTTTCCAAGGCCCGGAGGACCGCAGAAAAGGCAGTGCCCTAAAGCTTCATTTCTTTGTTTAGCAGCACCTACAAGCACTTCCAGGCGTTCGCGGATAGGGTCCTGCCCAATAAATTCAGCCAAAGTTTGCGGACGCAAAGGGGCCTCAAAGGCAAAATCTTCAGTAGCCGCAATTTCACGGGTTTCTTCACTTTTCGCTTTGGACATCGAAGACACGATAAAACTTTGCTCCATATTTCTCCTGCTATCAAGAGACATAGGATAAAGGATGAAGGATAAAGGATGAAGGATAAAATTAAAAATCGAAAACAAAAAATCGACGACTGGGGAGCCATCACCCCCTTTCACACTTTTCTACATTTACTCATTTTTGGTATTGCAGTTTAGCAGGCGATACTGTAAGATAAGCAAATTACGAAACATGTGCCTTTACCGGCATAATTAACTGGAGCGCTCCCATGGCCAGCAAACGCGAAAAAATTAAATTAAAAAGTTCAAAAAGCAGTTTTTTTTATTACACAATGAAAAATAAAAGCTCTACTCCTGAACGTTTGACTTTAAGAAAATATGACCCTGTGGTGCGAGAGCATTGTGAATTTAAAGAAACTAAGTAAAATCACTTTTTACCTGCCTATCTGAAAATCTCATTGACGCCCAAAATCATGGAGTTTACTCACTGCATGTACGAACTCTCTATTGCAGCGAAGTATCTGATGCCTAAATGGAGACAGCTATCTGTCTCCATCATTAGCCTTATTTCCATATTCGTTATCACAATTGTTGTTTGGCTGATCGTCGTCTTTTTTTCAGTGACGAATGGTCTCACTAACGGCTGGCTCGACAAATTAACTGCTTTGACAGCTCCTGTTAGAATCACTCCGACAAAAGAATATTATCACTCTTATTACTATCTTGTTGATGGCATCAGCTCTGATTCGGACTATTCTTTAAAATCGATTGGCGAAAAACGGATAGCTTCTGAAACCGATCCTTATGTCGACACAATGGATGAAGAGATTCCCACTAGCTGGAGAAAACCTGACAGACTTGCCGACGGTACACTTAAGGATCCCGTCAAATTAGCTTTTCAAGCCATCGAACAGCTTCCCGACATAAAAGGAATCGCAGCCTCAGAGCACGAAACGAGCATTGGGAATCTGCATCTTCGACTGTCTCGTCCTCAAAAGAATGAAATTCCAAGTCCTCGGACGAAGGAACTTCCCCAAGGTTACATCACACAAGCCTCATTCATTGGCTCGCTGGACCCGCTCAATCCTTCGCTCACGAAAACTATCATATCACCGACGATGCCGGACCTTTCAAATGTTCTTTCTAACCTTACATTCGAAAATGAGCGTGGCGGAAACATTGATATTTCCAATCCAGATTCACTTAATAAAGAAGCTTTTAAAGATCGTCTAAAAGCATTTTTTTCCCACGTCAGCATTGAACAACTCAAAACGGCGGATGCCGGATGGCTGTTACCCCTCGAGCTTCTTCCTGCGAAAGCCTCCTGGAATGTCATTGCTTTATTAAAGGGTGAAAAAATCATACGACTTATTCTGCCCAAAGAAAATAGCGACCTCTCACCTTGGTTAAAAAGAAAAAATTTGGGCGAGTATAATTTGAAAGCTGGAAAACTTGAAATCGATGGCGGTCACTACTCCTTATCTTTTGCAGACCATTCAGAAACGAAATTTAAAACGCTCCCCCCTTTAGTCGCTCCTGAAGGAATGATGATCAGCGCTGAGCTGATTTCGAACTCCTTGGTGACTGCCAAGAATTCTTCAGACTTACTTTTTCATGCCAAATTCTCGATTCAAGGGATCCCCTTTGCCGGTGTCATCCGCTATAACAATTTAGAAATAGCTCGCGCAAAAATTTCCACAAAGCTGAGTGAAGCTCCGGAGCAAATGCCGTTTTGGGCTTATTCATTGCCAGCATCTGAACACAAATTATCATTTAATCTTCCTGCTCAGCCTGCTTTTGGTGAAGGGATTTTACTTCCTCGCAGTTTTAGAGATTCAGGCGCTCTAATTGGCGATACAGGCTATATCTCTTATCAAGCTCCTTCTCCTTCAGGAATCCATGAACAGCAAACTCCCGTTTTTATCGCGGGCTTTTATGATCCGGGCATTATCCCTATCGGGGGCAAATATGTTCTTGCAAACCAACATGTCATTACTCAGATTCGCGCCTCTTACAATCAGGAAGATAACCCTGCCGGCAACGGGATAAATGTGCGTTTTGATGACCGTGAAAAAGCTGACAAAGTTAAATCTGAACTTTTGAAAAAATTTGATGATATGGGCATTAGCGACTACTGGAAAATCGAAACTTATCGGGAGTTTGAATTCACCCGCGATGTGATCCAACAGCTTCAAAGCGATAAGCATCTCTTCAGCCTGCTTGCAGCTTTAATTATTATTGTCGCCTGCTCAAACATCATTTCGATGCTGATTATTCTGGTCAATGACAAGAAAACTGAAATTGGCATCCTGCGATCAATGGGAGCAAGTTCATTGAGCATGGCTGCGATATTTGGCAGCTGTGGAATAATTATGGGAGTGACAGGTAGTGTCGCCGGTATACTTGCAGCAATGCTTACTTTAAAGAACTTACAGCCTCTCGTCAATTTTATCAGCTGGATTCAGGGTTACGAAATGTTCAATCCCCTCTTCTACGGTGAAAACCTGCCGACAGACCTTAGCTTTGAAACATTGACATTTGTAATCGCTACAACTGGAGCGATCTCGTTGATTGCAGGGATGATACCGGCAATTAAAGCAAGCCTCCTTAAGCCATCAGCGATTCTTAAAGCGGAGTAATAGATGTCTTCACACCTTCCTGAATACATCTTAAAAGCTAAGGACTTAGTAAAATCCTTTTACATCCCTGAGAAGATCCCCATCATAAAAGGCATCGACCTCAATGTGAAACGAGGAGATACTGTCGCAATCATGGGCCGTTCAGGAGAAGGTAAAAGCACACTCTTACAACTTTTGGGGACTTTAGAATCTCCTTGCCAAGGCTCATTAGAAATTGCTGGTAAATCGGTGAATTTCTTTACTAAAAATTATCTTCGCAATAC
>JACCVN010000352.1 GCA_013698165.1 Parachlamydiaceae bacterium
ATTGAGCTTTTTGCCGATGCACATATTCGCAGTGTTGATATGCCTAAGAGCAAAATTGATCTCGATGTTGAAAAACCTGAGCACACAGTTGAGTCTTTTACAGTGGAAGTTGGTAAAACGCCTCTATCACAACTTTTTAATATTTTAGAAAAGAATCCCGTCTGGCAGTTTAAAGCCAAAGATATTGTCGCAGTAGCGCATCGAATTGTCCATGGTGGAGAGCAAACAAAAAGTCAAAGGCTAACACCTCAACTTATTGAGGATATAGAGAGCCTTTCAGCTTTAGCTCCCTTGCATAATCCTGCATCTATTGCCGGCATTAATGCTGCGATGGCCCAAGTCGACAAAAACATTCCACACTTTGCAGTTTTTGATACAGCCTTTCATCATAATCTCCCCGCAAAAGCGTCGACCTATGGTATTCCTGCAAATCTTGCTGAGAAATTTTTAATCAAACGTTATGGCTTTCATGGCATCGCGCATCAAAGTTTGTGGAAGATCTATGAGAATCTTAGAAAACAAAAAAATGACAAAGATCGAAAAGTGATTACCTTGCAACTTGGCAATGGCTGCTCAATGGCAGCGATAAGTGAAGGACGCAGCCTTGACACGACTATGGGATTTACTCCCGGCGAGGGTCTTCTCATGGGCACTCGTGCCGGTGACCTGGATACAGGTGTCGTCGGCTTCCTTTGCAAGCATACAGGGGAAAGTGTTGATCAAATAAATCGCATGCTTAACTCTGAATCAGGATTGCTGGGAGTTTCCGGAGTCGCGAGCGATATGAAAACTCTGTCTTCTCACATGGATCAACCTAGAGTTCAGTTAGCTGTAGACCTGTTTTGCTATCGCATAATAAAGTACATCGGGTCTTATGCAGCTGTTTTGGGGGGTGTCGATGCTCTTATCTTTAGCGGCGGTATAGGGGAGAACAGCCCTTATATACGAAAAGAGATCGCAAAAAAAATGAGTTGGATCGGTCTCAAGATCGATGAAGAATTGAACGAAAGGGTCTCAAATTTACAACCGGCAGAAGTCCATAAAATTTCGGTGGCCGATTCATCATTTGAAGTTTATGTGATCGGCAGCAATGAAAATGCATTCATCGCTCAAGAAGTTGTGAACATGTTCGAAGCGGAGGCATGAAGCATAAAGTCAGGATACCGCTGAGTTCATTTCTATCAGTAGGCAGGTTAAGCAGGATCGCAAGCGGCAAGATAGGCTGATCGTTTGTCTACTAAGCTCTCACAGAAGGAACCACTGCTGCTTTCCTGCCGATCCTGCCGCTTACGATCCTGCGTATCCCTGTCTGCTATTAGGAATGAGCTTAACGCTAAAGGTTTCTACCGGAATCGACAATGCGGATTTTGGCGTTGCCGAGCATGCCATTAACTTGCAGCCAATAGGGAAAATAAGCAGGGAAATCGGAATTTTCCTGGGGTAAATAAGCTTCAACGACTTTACCGGAGAGCTCACTACCATCTTTTGGCCAGACAGTGCTCCAAGCGTCCAGAGTGACTTGTGGGACTACTTGGCCATCCACTATTACTTTTGGCTGCCATGCGGGCCTTTTATCATTAGGATTAGCCATGCCGGAGGAACCAATACGGCGACGTTGTTTCAAGGGAATGATTTCAAGCCGTAAGTTCAATAATGTTGAAAGGAAATTATCTTCCAGATGTCTTTCACGCCATCCTTCTGAAGATAAGCAATAGGTGTTGAGTATTTGAGCTGTCGCCAGATCGATATTATAGAGAATGCGGCTAGAGCTTCCCGGAGCGCCTTGCAGCATCCAATTACGCCATGAAAAGTCTTTAGCGGGGACTTTGCTTGAGGGGATATTAATCTCTTGAATGGCGATTTGGCCGCTATTTTTCTCTTGGACATAGAGAATGCTATAAGCTTTACTTTGGCTAGTGACGATGTAATCACCCTTTTGGGCTTTGCGTAAATTGTCGCGCAGATAAAGGATATCTGCCGCTCCTAAGCTAGAAAACAGAGATAAGCTTAGAATAATCGTAAAAAGTGATTTTATCATGTCGCCTTGAAGATGTAAGAATCGGCAGGCCACAGATGGCCTGCCGAATCGATGATTAAGGGTGAGACGATGGGACTGTACCTTTAGGACCATTGGTAAAGTTAAAAGGTAGTTGAACGCGGTTTGTCTGTTGAGCTAGAGTTATGCTTCCAGTATAGGTCGTTGTTGGTCTGCCAGTTGGAGTAATATTTATTGTATAGACAATAGTGACATCGCTATCGTGAGAAGGGAAATCAAAGCCGAAAACGTAGTCTCCAAATAATGGTGTTGCGATTGTTACAGTTGTCGAAGTGACTGAGTTGGAGTTAGTAAAAGCAATTGGACTTGCTGAAAGAATATGGCCATCTGGCTGCGAGATGTATGGAAGTAGTGTGGAACCTGATGCTGAGGGAGTCACGAAAATAATTTGGTTGATCTCAAACTCAAATGTCAAGCTATGATTGTAATCGCAGGTAAATGGGTTGTCGCCATCTGGACCACGTTCGCCTTGGTGCCCACGATCGCCTTGTTCTCCTCTATGCCCACGATCGCCTTTCTTTCCGTGTTTGCCCCTGCTGTTGACAGCAGCGCCAGTCGCAGCACCAGCAGCGGCGCCAACAAGTGCAGGCACTAGTAGTGAGCACCAATCTATGGAACAAGGGGAAGGGTCGCATTGCGCTTCAAGTTGGCTTGTTGCAACGCTGCAAATTGTGAGTAAAGGGGCTGCGTAGCAGAAAGCTATCTTCTTAAGAAATTTCATAGATTCTCCATATTTTGTACATGATTCTGTGAGGGATTATTCCAGGATATCGGTATATACTCGACATAGCTGAATCTGAGCATTTGGGCTGCGCCAAAGCCTCAGATTCAGCTATGTCGAGTATATGTAACTGGCGCAGTCGGTTTTTGGTTATTCCAGAATCTAGTTGTTTTATGACATTTGGACTGCGAAAGCTCCCGCGGTTGGATTCGGGGCTTTGGCACAGTCTAAATGTTAAAAATCAACTAGATTCTGGTATAGAGAACCAAAACAAGGGCTAACGTTTGTTTATCCATACACTCTATTTTGCGCACCTTATAGCGCAGGGCCTAATTCAAGAAGTCACTTTAGCGACTATAAGTATTTGCAGCAATATTTTTTTATCAATCGTGATTAAAATATGGTATACTTAACTGGTAAGGCTCGGAAAGCATCGCAGCATTTGGTGAGTAAATTCATGAGGACAAAGGAGGCTTTAGTTGGAAAACTTTTTTGAGAGTAATATAGATCTTTGGGCACGCAAAGAGCCCAAGGAAGCCCTCCTTATGCATTATCTTGAAGAGGGGGATGTTTCCTACTGCCTAACGGATCTTGGTGAAGATAATCTTTGCAGAAAGATAGTTGGAAGACAGGAGTATTTTCATTCTCAAAAGGGCGCTGTTGCAGAAGCCAAAAATTGGTATTCCAATCTCAATTTAGTCGATACAAATGTTCTCTACGTTTTTGGAGTAGGCTTTGGGTACTACTATGATGCTATTGAACTTTGGCTTCGTGCTGATCCCGGGCATACTGTTGTCTTCTTAGAGGATGACTTACATGTGATTGCAGAATTCTTCAAAACAGAACGAGCACACCGGCTCCTGGAAGATTCTCAAGCCCATTTGGTTTATCTGAAAGAGGGGAGTTCTCTGAAAGATTTGCTTGGGGAGCAGTATTGGAATTACGCTATGACCAAAGCAAAAGTTTCTGCCCTAAAGTATTATGAAGAAATAAAAGAAAAGATGCTGAGTGAGATTGCGCATGAGATTAGTTATAGCTCGGATTTAAAGAAAGCGCTGCTAGATGAATACCTTAGTTTTGGCGGGCCATTTTTTGTTAACTACTATCGAAACATGCTTCATTTATCTAAATCTTATTTTGGCGACAAGCTCTTTGGAAAATTCGCCAATGTCCCCGCAATAATTTGTGGTGCCGGTCCATCATTAGAAAAAAATGGGCCTCTGTTAAAACAACTTTCTCAGCGCGCTTTAATTTTTGCGGGTGGATCATCGATCAATATATTAAATAACCTAGGTATACAGCCTCATTTTTGTGCCGGCATTGACCCGAATGATGCCCAGCAGGTGAGATTAAGAAACAATCAAGCTTTTGAAGTTCCCTATTTTTATCGTCAACGCCTGAATTATGGGGCATTTCAAACAGTTCACGGTCCTCGTCTTTATGTCACTGGCAGCGGAGGCTACGATGTGGCGGAATTTTTTGAAGAGCGTTTGGGCATCCAAGGGAATTTTTTTGAGGAAGGTCACAATGTGATTAATTTTGCTAGTGAGATCGCCTATCAGATGGGCTGCAACCCGATTATTTTCGTGGGCATGGACCTTGCCTTTACGGATAGAAAAACTTATAGCGCCGGAGTGACCT
Source organism: Parachlamydiaceae bacterium (assembly GCA_013698165.1). Lineage (GTDB taxonomy): Bacteria > Chlamydiota > Chlamydiia > Chlamydiales > Parachlamydiaceae > JACCVN01. The sequence continues at coordinate 4,419 of JACCVN010000352.1, forward strand.
TCGATCCTAAAGTTGAGCAGCGTACTTTAGATGAATATGCCAACTTTGAAACTGTAGGAATGCTTCGAAAAGATGTCTTCGGCAATCCTATTTATACACTTTGGAAATGGGTGGCAGAAGCAGAATGGATCGGCAGCTGGGCAGAAAATCATAGCGAATGCCGCCTCATCAACTGCACTGAAGGGGGGATCGGTTTTCCCGGTATTCCCAATCAAACATTGGTAGAAACTGCTAAAGAATTGTTAAAGGAGACTTACGATCTGCAAGGATGGATCCACAGCGAAGTGCAAAATAGCTCTATCCCTGAAGTGACTCAAGAGCGTGTGGAAAAGACAATGCTCGAATTGCGAGATAGCTTAAGCCGTTGTTGCGAAGATTTCAAGATATTGATCGATGACACAGAGCGATTAATCCAAAAAATGTCTTTGGAACAAAAGGTATTTGCAAATGCTCAATCAGGAAAAGCGGCACTTGTTGAATATGATCTAGGCGAAGAGCCCGCCTACAAAGCAATAATCGAAATATTCAATACTGTTGCATCAAGACTCTTGAACAAGGATCTTGTGTACATACGTCAAAACACAAATAATCAGGAAGACTGGCAGAAAGCTATCCTGCGCTTGGAACTCAATAAAAAGAAATTAGGTTTTTTATATGATGCCGCGAAAGTCAATGTAGGGATCATCGACTTTGCCTTTGAAGAGAAAGATAAAGAACTTGCAGCTCAAAAAATACTCAATCTAGAGAACATGGAGCTGCCAAAGTTGTCTAATGAGGCTCAGAAACAAATTTTCCCGAAAAGTTCAGATTCGCAAAAACAGGGACCATTGTGCAGCTTTTACGATTCTGGGGGAGTAAAGTCAAAGACACATTTCCAAGAGGGGCTGCTACATGGCCTTTCGCAATATTTTAGTGAGTCCGGGGCATTGCTTTCTAAAGCAAACTTCAAAGCTGGAAAGCTCGATGGAGAACTCCTTCAATACTATCCTTCAGGGGCAAAATATTCTGAGCAATTCTTTAAAGAGGGTTTGCCTGAAGGCAAGCAGAGATATTATTATAAAAATGGACAGCTAAAAACTGAGCTCAACTATGAACAAGGACAAATCGTTGGCCCTGCGACACTCTATGAGGCTGACGGGTCTATAAAGCGTCAGATACAGATAGACCTGGTAAATAAATAAGTTAAGTAAGGTTAATGTTCAAAGCAACTACTAACATTCTTTTTCTCCGAAGTGAGGCATGTACTTTCGATATAATCTACCTTGACAGTGTACTAGGCCTCTTTGGCGATATGCTGCCGCCACATTCGGGCATTCAAACTTATGCAATTAACTTCCGGCTCTTTCCACTCTTTCGGCGGCGGAGACGAGCCTCGCAATGCGAGGGGCGTGGGCTGTACGTCTATGGACGATTAGAGGGGGCGCCAAGAGCATGGAGACAATTTCAGGATTGGTAATTTGTTGTTGTTGAATCATCCAGAGGGTCATCATTGAAGGGCCTCTATCCATGGTTTGTCGGCAGGTCACGTTCATTGATGTGGGCCGGATAATTTCAACTAAAGCATTGAGGATCCCGCAGTAGGCAAGCTCGATAAAATCTTGCCTTTCGGCTTTGCTTAGCGTTGCTTGGTTTGAAAAATACTGTTGGTGAGTAGCTGAAATAATTTTTTTGAGCTGGGTTTTCCAATTGTCATTCTCCAAATTGCGTGCAGACCAAAAGAAAGCCCCTGAAGGATCTGTCAGCTTATTATAAAAAATTTTCTTAAACTCATTACTGTCGAGGGGTGCAGCGAACTGCGGTCCAATTTGCCAATAGAACTCGGAATCTTTGTCCAATGTCACAATGTATAGATTTGGTATTGCGCCTCCTAGGTTTTCTAAAGCCGTGGAGTAAGAGCCTTCCTCGTGATGCCTACGCATTAGGTTGACATACAAGTGGCTTGGCTGCTGCCGCAGAAATTGAAGGAACTCGGGACTGATGACAGGGGGTAAAAGCCAGTAGGGGAGGTAGCTGTTTCCAATAAGAGGTTGAGCAATACGAATTAAAGCTGGTCCATTTGCTTTTGATTTGGGCGTGAGTTTTAATGGCAGGTTTCCTGCGAGGAATTGATCTTCAGGCGACTGCTTTGCGTTTTTATGGTGATGGACTTTAAAGGTGGTATGTAAGCTATGCTGGGTTTCTGTGAGGTAGGTATAGATTTGTTGTTCAGGTTTTAGCACTGAAATGTAATTGGATAAATAGGCCTCGATATCACTTTTGAGGTCAACTTCCAAGTAGATCCAATTGATTAATTCCTTGAAAAACTGCTTGGAAGGGTTATCTTCACTGTTTTCGTGAAGTTCTGGATTTTCTGCGATTCCACGTAGCTGGTGGATGAAATTTTCATGGAGTTTACGTTGCTCTTGCGGCTCAACTTCAAGAGGTTTTTCTATTACTGCCATCAGCTGCTGAATTTGACGATCAAAGGGGGATGTGCCCTCTTTAATTGACGCATAAAGATGATGCTGTTGAATAAAAGTGCTCAAATGCTGATGGTATTTTGAATAGAGGCCGGAATAAAAAAGGTTCTCACATTCTTTGATGGAAGGTTTAGGTTTTTCAACAGGTGGCCAAAGGCCCTCTTTAAACTGAGCCTGTAGATGATTATTTATAGGTTCAGAATACTCTTTAAAATTTTTTTTTATCCAACTGTCGACTTTTGTGGCAGCCAAACAAAGTTCCCGATGGCTAATTTCGGGTTTTTTAATCTCTTCAGTGTAGGCTAATTTACCGACATCTAAATGAAAAAGTCTGCCATCGACACAGCCAATGTTATGCATGATACCGCGATCTAAATCGGTGAGCCCTTTGTCATGTTCTAAGCGGAATAATGAAAATAATTGGTCAATAGTTTCCTTGCCGCTTTTTAAATCGCCTTTCTCAAGTTCCCTTTGAAGGGTTTCGCTGAGCATTTCCCCCTTCAGCTGTATAATAAAGGGGATAGACTGCAGATTGATTAATTGTGAATTCCCATTTAGATTTTTGATGGTAACCTGCAGAGGCTCTTTTAAAGCATTTAACCTGACGATCAATAGGCCGCTCTCCTCGCGATGTTGGTCAAAAGCAAGCTTATATCCGGCAAATGCTGTTTCAAGTTTACGGTGCCGCTTGGTAGTATGGCTTTGAATATAAGAGCTGAAAGGAGGGAAATTTGGCAATAATTGGAATAATATAGAAGGGCGAAAACGATTCAATTTGAAAAATTTCATCACATAACGACCATCAGCACTTGCAAATGCATAGGATTGCCCCCCTTCACCAAGGTAGGTTAGAGGCTGATCAAAAAGAGTTGAGAGAAGCGTCATCTCATCAATGTCAGTAGTCTTACTTACCTCCCAATCTTCTCTAAAAGAGACTGATGAGGTAACATCAGAAACATTAAATTGATTTCTATCGTTAAAATTGAACACTACCAACAAGGTTAGAAGGCAGGCGATAGTAAGAGTAAAAATTTTAAAGAAATGTCGCATCGCTGAAGAATAACACTTTATTTAACGAAAATCAATAGCTACTCGTTATCCCGCTGCTTATCGAGTTTGCTGCACCCCGTCAAAGTGGGCTAGCATAAATGTCATGTCATCGGCCTGTTCCAAGCCTTTCGAATAGAGCTTAACAGATGCTTTGAGTTCTTCGGCGGTATTAGAAAGGGGATCATGCGGCGACTTAGATTCGAGAAATTTTTTTAACCTAGCTTCTGAATAGATTTGACCTTCGGTATTAAATGCCTCTGTAACACCATCAGTGTAAAAAAGAAGGAGAGCATCCTTTTCAAGCTTTAATGTTTTCTCGACAAAGGAATAAGGTTTATTATCGGTATCTTCAATAACCCCTAAGGCTATTCCTTCGTTTGGGGCAATAGGGACGACTCCTTTTCCAGGGGATAAAAGTAAAGGTGAGTTATGGCCGGCATTCACATAATATAGTTCGCCTGTCAAAAGATCAAAAATGCCAAAAAATGCCGTGACAAACATTGCTGCGTCATTATTTTGATTGAGAACAGTATTAATATTTTTAATGTCTTGAACCATTAATCCGGGTTGCATTTTGACAGCCCTAAAGAGTGTCCTACTCATCGACATAAATAAAGATGCAGGAATACCTTTCCCAGAGACATCGGCAATAGTGAAGGCTAGCTGGTAATCATTTAGCGTATAAAAATCGAAAAAATCACCTCCAATTTCCTTGGCAGCTATCATTTCACCATAAAGTTTTAATTTGCATTTAGGCCCAAAAGGGTCAAATGCCTGAGGAATCAAAGATTTTTGGAGCATTTCCCCTATTGTCAATTCCTTATTGATCTCAAGTAATTGATGTCTCGCAGCAATCATCTGCTTTACATAAGTAAATTCATCTATGGCACCCTTTAAGGTGAGTTCTAAATCTTTTAAATCTACCGGTTTAGTGATAAAATCACTGGCACCGCTGTTCATTGCTTTACGTATGTTACTCATATCTCCATAAGCGGAAATAACGACGGTTTGATAGGTGCGGCTCTGACTCACTAACTGCGAAAGTAGTGTAATTCCGTCCATTCCAGGCATATTGATATCGGTAAGGACCACACCGATGTCGATATTTGATTTTAAAATATCTAAGGCTTCAAAGCCGTTATTAGCAAAGAGGAATTCTAATTCATCTTTTTTGATTTCATGTTTGAATTTTTGAGTGATGATACTTTTTAGTAAAGGTTCATCATCAACGACCAGAATCCTGTATTTCATTAATCATCCTCCTTAATCCATATTCATTGGATTAGTTACCTATCTTTTGACTTTGAATTTCCAATAATTTTTCTTTTAAAAGTTGAAAATCAATAGGTTTTACAAAAAAGTTTGTGACTCCATACTCCTTGGCGGCTATAGAATTGAAGATATCTCCGTAAGCTGTCAGCATAATCACCCTGATGTGAGGGAACTCTTCTTTCATCAGTTTGGCTAATTGTAGTCCACTCAATCCAGGCATATTGATGTCAGCTAACATTAACAAAACATCTGAAGTTTTAGGATCTTTTAGTGAGTTGATCGCTTCTTCAGCTGAAAAAGCAAATTCAAATTCGAATATTTTATCTTTTATTTCTTGTTTAAATCTTTGTTTAAACAGACTTTTCACAGCTGATTCATCGTCTACTATTAAAATCTTCATATAAACTCATTGTTATTAAGTGTCTTTTACGTAACAGCAAGTTGTGTGCCAATCTCATTTACTAGTATAACATTTTTTCTATTTGCAATATTCATGCCAATGAAATATTTTATGCTTTTTGTTGAAAATAAAACAAAAAAACTGTATTGAATTTATTGTAAGTTTGTTTAAGAGGCGTCAACTAACTTTAGATAGGTGTAATTTATTGTTTGACAAATTTCAACGAATAGCATAGGTTGAAAAAAAAGGCTCACTAATGACTATCACTTCGAAATTATCGATCACACAACTTCCCCTTGCGGATAAAAAAGTTTTGATGCGAGTGGATTACAATGTCCCCTTGGATAAAAATGGGGAGATTAGCGACGATTCACGGATCAAAGCAAGCCTGCCCTCCATACGCTATGCTCTTGATCAAGGAGCATCCATCATTCTTCTGAGCCATTTTGGCCGACCGAAGGGCAAAAAAGATCCAAGCTTGTCCTTAGCGCCATGCGCAAAAAGACTTGGGGAACTCCTAGGCCGAGAAGTCTCTTTTGCCCCGGACTGTATTGGTGATTTCGTAGAAAAGTTGGCGGATAAATTGCAGCCCGGAAGCTTGCTCATGCTCGAGAACTTGCGGTTCCACCCCTCTGAAGAAAAGCCTGATGAAGATGATAAATTTGCTCAATTATTAGCTAGTCTTGGTGATATGTATGTTAATGATGCTTTTGGGGCTTCTCACAGGCGTCATTCTTCGATAACGTCGTTAGCAAAATGTTTCCCTGGTGAAGCTGCAGCGGGCTTGAACCTAGCCAAAGAAGTGCATTTTCTTGAAATGCTTGTTAAGAATCCAGCACATCCATTTTACGCAATGATTGGCGGTGCAAAAATTTCAACAAAAATTGGCGCTCTCAAATCCCTGGTGGCTAAAGTCGATCTTTTATTGATCGGTGGAGGGATGGCTTATACTTTTTTAAAAGCTCAAGGGAAATCTATTGGAAACTCTTTATGTGAAATGGATTTTTTTGACGAGGCTCAGGAAATTTTGGACGAAGCAAAAGCAAGAGGAGTTAAAATTCTTTTGCCTATCGATCATGTTGTTGTCCGAGAAATCAAAGAAGATGCCGAGACGATGATTGTAAAAGCTGATAAAGGAATTTTAAAGGGTTGGCAAGGTGTTGACATAGGCCCAAAGACTGTAGCATTTTTTTATCAGGAAATTGAAAAGTCCGCATTGATGCTGTGGAATGGGCCTTTAGGTATTTTTGAGATAAAAAAGTTCTCATCCGGAACAATTGCCATTGCCAAAGCGATTGCCAATCTAAATGGTATAAAGATTGTTGGTGGCGGAGATACTTTAGCGGCAATAAAAATTGCAGGAATAGAGGATAGAATCACCCATTTATCTACCGGTGGGGGAGCAACATTAGAATACTTAGAATTTGGCAGTCTTCCTGGCATAGATGCATTGACAGACGTAACTGCAGACTAGCACACTGTCAAGGTAGTATTTCCGGCTATTTCTAACGTGAAAGCTCCCGTGGTTTTCCGACCCTAAAAGGGGTTGTATTTGCTAATACAGCCCCTTTTACGATAGGCAAACCGCGGGACTTTGACGCAGAAATAGTCGAAAATACTACCTTGACAGTGTACTAGCCTATTTTGTAGCCTGCTGCGTCTCGTAGCCGGACAAGCTACTACTCAAATCGATGGTAGAAAGGATAATCTGCGAATTCAAGAAGTTCGCGATCCCCCCTGCTGTCACCATAAGCATACAGCGTATATTTCTCTTTAGGTCCAAGAAGTTGTTTTAAGCGTACCACTTTTTCATTTCCCCAGCAGTTATGCCCTAGAAGCTTTCCTGTAACTCTTCCGGCCTTATCGACATCCAGTTGTGAGCATAGTAAATCGTCGAAACCCATTTTTTTTGCCCAAGGGAGCAGAAAGACATTTAAGTTGGCGCTTATCAAGACGCATCGGTGGCCTTCCTGCTGGTGCCAATAAAGTTTAGCTAAAGCTTTAGGCGTTAATCTGCTATGGATCTGATGCTTCGCAAATTCGTTCCCTTGTTCCAAAATTTTTGCATAAGGCTCTCCGCCAAAAGCATTGGTCAGTAGGGATTCTTTGACTTGCTGGCGTGTTTTGATTCCTAATGCAAAGCCAGCGACATAAGGAAGGACTTCAGCAAGATAAAGGCCGGTATGCAAAGACCCCTTACAAAAGTGAATGAAAGGTAATAGAGTATCTTTTTGTGTTAGCGTACCGTCAAAATCAAAGGCTGCGACAGTAGAGAAATTTCGTGTGCGATCGATCATGGAAGATCCCTGATTTATTGGAGAGGGCTAGTACACTGTCAAGGTAGTATTTTCGACTTTCGAAAATTCTACCTTGACAGTGTACTAGTAACGAGTCCTAGAATAGAGTTTGGTATTTTGATTGTCAATCTGTTACAATTAAGGCACTTTTTTTAGGGAATAATATGAATAAGAGAATTTTTGTTACCGGCGCTGCTGGATTTATAGGCTTTCATCTTGCAAGTTTTTTACAAGCACGAGGTGACACTGTTCTCGGGATTGATAATTTCAATTCTTATTACAACCCTGAGCTTAAATTTACCCGTGCAAAAAAGCTTAAAAATCATGGGATCTCAATTTTAGAAGCCGATATTTGTGAGGGCGAAAAGCTTAGAGAAATCGTGGAAGAATTTGCACCTACCCATTTTGTGCATCTGGCAGCTCAGGCAGGTGTGAGGTACTCCCTTACCCATCCCGGTGCATACCTTAAAGCTAACATCGATGGGTTTTTGCAGGTTTTGGAAGCTTGTCGTCTCAGTACAGGCTTAAAGCTGATTTATGCTTCTTCATCATCTGTCTATGGTCTTAATACGAAGGCCCCCTTTTCAATTCATGACAATACCGACCGGCAGGCGAGCCTTTATGGCGTCACAAAGAAAACCAATGAGCTCATGGCACAAACCTACCATCATCTCTACGGGATTCCAGTGACAGGCCTACGATTTTTCACTGTCTATGGTCCTTGGGGACGGCCCGATATGGCCTATTATAGCTTCACCAAAGCAATCTTAGAAGGACAACCCATTGAAATATATAATGACGGGAAAATGATGCGTGATTTTACCTACATCGATGATATTGTCAATGGAATTGCCGCTGCAATCGATTTGGGCGCAAAATGCGAGCTCTTTAATCTAGGAAACAATCAGCCGATGCAGCTTATGGACCTTGTCAGCTATTTGGAAATGTATCTCAAGAAGAAAGCAATTACAAAATTTCTCCCTATGCAAGCAGGAGACGTACTCTCAACGTATGCCGATATCGACTACTCCTTCGAGAAATTGAACTTCAAGCCTACAACTTCTTTAAAAGAGGGGATAGGCAAATTTGTCGATTGGTACCGGTCGGAAATTGGCTAAGTCGATTAAGTCGGATCAATTCGATTAATTTGACTAAAATGGACAAATTGGATTTGATCTTAACTCTATTATGTCCAGATTCACCTATATGGAGTATATATTCTCTTTTAAAAAATTTTGAGAAGTTTTACTCTCCTAAAAAGAATCTATCTATTTACCTTTGGATGTTGCCATGCATGTACTGATTTTGGTCTTAGCTCTGTTTTTCACGGGATGCGCAAAGCCCGCTCCACCACCTGTAAAAGTTGTCCAGGAAGAAGAAGTTACCTGGGTTGTCGAGAAAATCATGGCTAAATGGAAGCATCGACGAGGGCAGCGGCTCCGACTCGAACACGCCTATGTTTATTTTGGAGATACTATTAAAGGTTTACGGCTAGAGATCTCCTCTCAAGAGATACTTGAGGTGCCAGAAGCTCGCAATTTGCTCGTTGATTTTGTTGAAGAACTTCTTCGCGATATAAATACTGATCCATTAATTACTTCTCAACTAGCTTTAGGGACCTTAACTCCTGACGATTTAAGTATTGTGATGAACTTTGAAAGTTTCTTTGGCAGATATGTCGATCCTTTTTACGTGGGTAATATAAAACTTAAACGCGGAATTGCCTACTACTATGCTTTCGAACTTAAATATGAAGGCTGGTACGCATGGAAATCACGTGTTGAACCCTACGATAAAACTCGCGAAATCTCTATCCTTGAACGTGCTGCCGAAAAAGAGGCTGTACAGCAGATCAACGTGGATCATCCTTTCAGTACAGATACCCTTATTCGTGAAGGTATCATTGCCCCTGTTAACCAAGATGACTTCTCAGATCCTTCCCCACTTCGCAAATTCTAA
>JACCVN010000371.1 GCA_013698165.1 Parachlamydiaceae bacterium
TGGAGGAGTGTTGTAAGACATGAAGCTAGTTTATACAAAATCCTACTTAAGCTCATCACATTTTTTATTTTAAGGATTCAAAAAATAATTTATCTGGACGGATTTGCAAGACAGTGTACTAGCTACAAGTATGGCTGCACACGGGGCTTCCCTCTTAAGCGGCTCCGGTCACAGAAAGTCAAAGTAGTGAGTTAAAGAGCAAAATCAAACTGTCTAGACTTTAGGACTTTTGAGGGGGTTTAGATGCAATTTCTTGGATTCTCACGGCAGGTGATATCCGCACAGGCTCCACAAAAAGAGTCGACTATGCCGTCGGCGATGGCTCGTTTGCCATCACTTGTGTACACAAATTGGTAGACATCAGGTATTTGCAAGAGAATAAAACCTTTCTGAAGCTAATTTCTGGCACGATATGTGATATCCTGTTAAAATTCTAAACGTTGTACATATTCTTTAAAGGAGTCATGTTCTTAGATTGATAGTCAATAAAAACTTAATAAAGATATTCATATGAAATTTAACGAATCAAAAAAATTCATCTCTATGCTGTACCAAAATCAACAATTTATTGAAGATGGGCTACTGCTGGAACCAAACCCTCCGGAAGACGTCAAAAAACTGCTTAAAATCTTTAATGAAGTCATTAATGCCGCAGAAAGAACAAACAATGATAATCAATGGGAAAAATTTTTAGATCAGTACGACAGTAAAATTCAAACGATTCTCGACTTTGTTCAAATGCTCGCTTCAACAACAAGTGTAAAAAAGGGCAAAAAAATTCATCGTATGAAAAATTCGTTAAAATCTAAAACAGCGCCTGACTAGAATATACTGCCCTTAGCTCAATCTGAGAAATTTGGGCATCGCGAAAGCTCTCGGGGTTGAGCTAAGGGCAGTATATAAAACAATTTTAATTTTCACATAGAATTTTCTTCAAAAAAATTTTAAAGACATTTGAGATGAAGACATGGGTACTACCACTAAGTTAACTCAATATTCAAATTAGGATTTAAATGAATATCTCCGAATGTAGTACCGAGAGTAAAAATACCACTTTTCAGCGATGTGGGAACGAAGTTTGCAAAAAAAACTATTCGACACTTTTGAAATGTAGTGGTTGTCGTACAAAAAGTTATTGCAGCGTTGATTGCCAAAAGACAGATTGGTATCAACACAAAAAAATCTGTCGGTTAGAAACGACAAGTAAAGATATAAAAAAAAATGAATCTAAATTGGAAGGTGTAAAAACATCTGTTTTAGATTCTGCCATGTTAGAAAGGCCTATGCCAATTTCAGGGTTAAGACTTATAGAAAATTTCATCTCAGATGATTTGCATGAACGCTTTATCGAACAGATGAATAGAGGCATTCCAGAAATAAATAATGGACATTACGATGGATATACATTTAAAAACTTTGAAGATTTTGACAAAGTTTTTTATACGCTAACTAAAGATGTTTTTTTAAAATTAAAAGTACTAAATTTTTTTTCTTCTGAGAAAAGGCCTTTAAAGCTAGCTTGTACATTATTGGGATATGATAAAAATGGATTTATAACTAGACATGTTGACTCTCCTTTACTTAGCGGGGGAACGGTCATATTGATAAGTTTTAATTCTCCGGTTGTCGTTAACTTTTACTCTCAAAAAAAGACTGAGGAACAACAACACAAAATTTTTATTCCGCCAAAATCTATATACGCTATTTCTGGCGAAGCTCGTTATGAGTGGAGTCATGCTATCCTTAAAGATGAAAATACATATAATTCTAAAGAATTTGCTCGTGGACGTAGATATGTAATTGTATATACTCCACCAGGATCTCTTGATAGAGGATCGGTATTATTAAATTTTTAGTCATTTTTTAATCAACTCTACTTCTGATTACCCTTTCTGGGCTGATCCCAAATGCAAGTAAATTTTAATAATTTAATTGAAGACAGGTGGAAAAGCAAAAAAAAAGAAACAAATATCAGGGCTTTGCAGGCATGAATGTAAAAGGCTTTGCTTCTTCAAAACTTGAGGCTGCATTACCGGAATATATTTTTCCCCCTGATGTGGTGAGCTTTTTCACAGAAGCATTAACTTTGAAGTCGAGATCTGCCAGTTGAACCCAAAAAGTATTCGGACTTGTTGCAGAGTCAAAAAAATATGTCTTGTTCTTTTGATCGGAAACAGTTCTCCAAAGTGTTGATGCAATATTGGGTGAGCCAGGCGTTGTAATCCCCAAAGGTACGCTGACACTACGCATAACACCCAAAACACTAGCTACAGCTTGATTGATGAAATCTTTTTGAGGTACAGCTGTAATATAGTGAGGTGAGGCTTCCTTAGGAATT
>JACCVN010000374.1 GCA_013698165.1 Parachlamydiaceae bacterium
CTTTCCGACAACATATAAGAAATTATCACGAATTTCCAGTTGAATAACCAAGATGAGGTTTGGATCAATTTTTTTTAAATATTCACCATTTTTTACAGAAAAAATTAAAACGTCACCGTTACCCCTATCAATAGCGATATAGTCTTCTGAACTTGCGACATTAATAGAGTCTGGATCTAAATAAGGAGAATCTTCCTCAATAGGTAGTTTCAATTTTGAAAAGTGGTTATCTTTTGGTGTATATATTCCTAAGCCATAGGGTTCAGGGCAAATTATGTCAAATTCTGACTGACGTTTAACTGTTTTTGGTGAAAAAAAATTAAAAGATAAAAGTCGGGTTTCTATTAGTGGGATAAGTCTAATGTGATGTTTAAGAAAATCTAACCAATTTTCATCTATATATTTAGGAATCTTTTCAAGATATAAGGCTTCACATCCGATGCGAGTCACCAAATTATGCCAAAAATCATTTGAAGAAACAATACACTTAATAGACTTACATGTCCCAGACCAAGCCGCAACTGCCCGTAGCCCACTAAACAATTCATCGGTGTTTAAACTAGCTAATTGCTGTTTTAAACATAACGAGGGAAATACATCTTTTAAATTGTTCATATAATGTGTTATTGTTTTTCTTTCTGCTTGCAAGTTATTTTTTTCATAATTTTAAATCTTTTGAGATTTGTTGTAAACCTAACATCTTAGCCCCCTAACGACTAAAAAATGCGCACCGAATATTTTTAAAGCAATCATGAAATTATGAATCAATCCTGATTAAGAGGAAGGAGCTTTATTAACCAAACAGGAACTAATGAAATTATTTTTTGCTCTATCAATTGGAAATTCCTTTGGTAAAGTACTCCCAAATAAATGATCAATAAGCCGATAAAACTAAGAATAAATGGAAAAGCATGGGAGTCTTGAAAGATCTCATTGACAAGGTGGCATAGGTATATAAGTACTCCCATTGCACCCAGAATTAATAGCACTTTTCTTTGCAAAAGAACAGAAATGAGCATCATTGCTATGTTTATCAATAGATAAATAAATATGACCAATTCCCCCTCATTCAAAATTATGGATGTTAAATTACCCCAGAAGGCAAATGTTCCAAATAGATATCCCCAAAAAGCATAGTCTCTCAATTTTTTTTTATCAAGTATATACGCGATGCTGATTATACCTATTCCAAAAAACATTGATATCCACTCCCTTAGTCTACTGGAGCTATCTAAATCTAATATTAAAGGTGTTAGATCCATGATTAAAAACCAGGAAGCCAAAAAAATTGGCATAGTTATAAAGGGAAAGGAAAAGAACCTTAATGCCGCTAACCCTGCAATAATAGTTCCTATATCCCTGAGTATCCAACTGCTACTAATTGTCTCGTAAAACCCTTTATAACTACTCTGAAATGCCTCCGGCCAAACATTAAAATATGTTTCTAATCCATAGATAGCTAATGGAACCATAAATACTGCAATTGTGATGAGAAGTCCTGCAGGAACTTTTAAATCCTCCTTCTTCCATAATAGCGAACCAATCGAGATAAAAATAGAAGCGTATCCTAAGGAAATTAAAAACATCACTCCCCCACCAAAATATCCCCAGCTTAAAGTAAAAAACCAGGACATAGCTCCGATCACAATTAGGGCTCCGAGATAATATAATAGCCGAGAAAACATTGAGGATCTCGTATCGACGCTTTTCTCTTCTAAACTTTTCCAAAGGGCTTCAGCTTTGTTACTGGGAATCCCTGCACTTATCGCTTCAGAAACGAAATGATCCTTTGATATTTTCACTGAATTCTAGCCTCTTTCTTTATAGTTTATATCCATTTTGAATTATACTTAGACTTTAAATTGAAATCAATATTTATGGTGTCCTCTAATTGCGAATATGTTCAAACTTTATTGAACAAACTTTAAGTTTGTATGAGCATCGAATTTCCTTATGTATAATTTTTTTAAGAAATTCGCCCTGAAACCATGGGATAAATTTCAAGGAATGATATACTTGACATAGACTGAATCTCAGATTGAGCTAAGGGCAGTATATACCATATGTTATAAAACAATTGAAAATTGATGGTAATTAGCGATGGAATGGCCTCACCGACCCGGAAAAATCCATGTAGTAATTGGGGATGGAGGATTAAAATCCTTGGCGGCCATCCCATTTCTCGAATTTCTTTATAGTAGAGATGTGCAGATTCATTCGTTGGTAGGATGTGGGGGTGGAGCTCTTATCGCTGCACTAGTAGCCAAGGAAACGCCTTTCAAAGAAATTCCTGGGCTGATTTCTCAAGTTTATAACTACGACATGATTTCTCATCCCGATTATATGAGCATTTTTGCTCTTCTTAAAGTCCCCTTCTTTTCATATTCTCCCACAGATTCGCTTTTACAATCTGAAAAGCTTGAAAAGACCTGTCGAGACATTTTAGGAGATGTGGAAATTAAAGATTTAAAGCATCCACTGCGCATACAAGTAACGAATCTTCAAACAGCAACAGGTTGTTTACTAGATGAGGGGCCCTTAGCAGAAACTGTTTATGCCTCAATCATTCCTTACCCGTTGTTTAGTCCAAAAAGCATTAACGATCAACTTTATGTTGGAGGCGCATATTCATCTACCCTCCCTTTAATATCAATATCTAGAAGACCGGAAGATCTGATCATTGCTATCAATATACTGAGAGCAAAGGAAAGGCAGGAAAATAATTTTGCAGAATTTTTTAGCAATTCGCTTTTGCGATCCTTTTCAGTGGCACAGTTAGCGCAAAGAACCATTGCCGTCGATTACATCGCCCCGGAAATTTATTTTGTGAATCTACAAATCGATGGAATAAGCATATGGGATTCTACGAAAACCGACAGAGTTCTTTCAGAAGGAAAAGAAGCCTTAAATATGCAAAGAAGGGCGCTAATGAAAGTTATTCGTTCATCGGAAAAAGAATAGTCGATTTTTAATTAAATGTTGCATACGCATTGACTATCTCGTCTCTGTAGGTTTCGATGACTTCACGCGATTTTTTACAGATGGATGGAACCTTGTCAAAGTCCCATATGTTAATGCACTCATCATAGTATATGGGAATGGTAATGATCTCGTAATATTGCATATTGATGGCCAGCATCATATGCAGACGACGATGCTTCTCAACAACTTTCGAGATGAAATCATTGAAGACAGAAAAAAGATCATGATTTTCAATCGTTTTTTCTAAAAACCGTATGGCGATGATAAGCTCCATTCCCGCATTAATAGCAGTCAGAATCGGTACAGGGTTCGTGTATGCACCATCACCGAGCAGCCTCCCCTCGTACATGCGAGGGGGAAGAAATGGCTGAAGAGCTCCTGAGACATAAATTGCTTCGGCAACATTACCACTGTTCAGTTGAATCTCTTCACCGGAATTCATATCTGTAGCTTGCAGAGTAACTTTACGAGGTAGACTTTCCAAACGCATATTCCCTAAAACCGTACGAAAAGACTGAATAAGAAGATCCGGTTTAAGTACTCCTGAGCCAGTTTTAAACGCAACCCCGGGAATTCCGATCATGGAAGCTAATGAGAGATAGTCAAACTGGGTCATCACCCCCGGAACATGGGTCACAAAGTCTATAACATCCCGCACTTTTTCGACAGAATTTAAAGAAGCATAAAATCCGCTGATAAGTGAACCGCCGCTGCTGCCAAAAAGATGGTCTATGGGAATATTTTCACGTTCGAGCAACGCCAGCAGCTCTATACTGCCTAGGGATTTTAACCCTCCAGAGCCAATAACGACGCCAACTTTTGGGATTTTCTTTTCTGAGTTTGGAGGGAGTTCCATTAAGTTATGGGGTAAGAATTTTGTTTTTTGCTTCATGCAGCCTGTTGCGTCTCGCAGCAGGTGGAACAAGCCTTAAGCAGACCTACACTTCATCTTTACAAACGTATTTTAGTCTGCACAGTTCTTCTTTTGCTTACCAGCTATCGCCTGCTGCAACACGCAGCAGGCTACAATTTAGGGGTAAAATTTCTCATTTTTTTTGATCATCGAGCGCAAGCTGGGTGCAGGAGTAAACCTAGGGCCGTATGTAGCTTCAAAATTTTTCAACTGAGCAACAACATAATCAATTCCTAGCGTATCAGCATATCTCAATACTCCCCCACGAAATGGGGGAAAGCCGACGCCCATGATCATAGCCATGTCGAGATACCCTGGCGAGGCCACCACCTTTTCTTCGATACAGCGTGCTGCCTCATTGATCATTGCGCAAATCATGCGGTCTTTAATATTGCGATCAGTGATTTCGGTATTTGTAGGTTGAAGCTTAGCTAAGAGCCTTTGTACTTCGGGGTTAAGAATGGCTTTATTATGGGTGTAAATATAGAAACCTTTGCCATTTTTTTTGCCGTAGAGCCCATTTTCAGACATTAATCTCACAATCTCAGGGCAGTGCATCCGCTCGCCATAAGCTTTTTCAAGGGTTTTAGCGACTTTATAACAAACGTCGTTGCCAACTTCATCTGAGAGCAAAAATGGGGACATCGGCATGCCGAAATCCGAAAATACTCTTTCAAGGGTTGGCATTGGAACACCCTCTTGGAACATCCACATGACCTCATTTGCACCCATCATAAAAATTCTGTTCACAAGAAACCCTGGGCAATCAGAAACAATAATCGGAGTTTTACCAATCTTTCTGCAGAGATCAACAACCGTTGCCAGAGTTTCTTCAGAAGTCTTTTCTCCGGGAATGACCTCTACGAGAGGCATTCTGTTTACCGGATTGAAAAAGTGCAGGCCCACAAATCGTTCCGGATGCTGAAATGCTTTAGACATCTCTGAGATAGGCAGAGAAGAAGTATTTGAAGCGACAATAGCAGTTGGGCTCAGTGCATTTTCACATTCTTTGAAAATGATATTTTTTATGGGAAGATCTTCAGTCGCAGCTTCAATGACCAGATCGACATTATTAAAACCTGTGTAATCGACAGTGCTGCTCACAAGATTAAATCTCATGCTCATTTGGGCCGAAGTAATCTTTTTCCTCTTAAGACTTTCCTTAAAGAGTTGATGAATTGTGGAATGCCCTTTACCCAGCACCTCCCAATTGATATCTTTTAATCTCACGGAAAAGTTATTATCTGCAAGTAGCCAACCAA
>JACCVN010000379.1 GCA_013698165.1 Parachlamydiaceae bacterium
AATCAGAACGATAACGTTCAATTTGATCACCAACAACTTCAAGCCTTGATGTCTTGATCTTGCTTTCCCTTAGTGAAACGTTGGATTCAAAGTTTAAGGAAACGTTTGAGTCCGAAGTAAAAGAGGATCTATCGGCAGTAAGATCTCCGCCGCTTGCTTGAAAATTACCTTTAATCGAACTTTGATTAAGGTCTAAGATGTTATTAATCTTGAGGAGAGTATTGCCACTTTGAATATCACTTTCGTACAAAATGGCAGACTTAGAATTAATTTCCAATTGAGCCGTTTCAAAGCTGTTTTTATCACCAATAATGGTTTCACTTTTCCATAATGTTTGTGGAGAGCTAAATTGGGAAGAGTATGAATTGATTTGTTGACTCTCAACGACGATTGATTCCTTTGCCACTGTTTTATGACAAAAGCGATGGATATGTTCAGCATTTTCTTCTAACCTGTTCGCGACATCAAAGCCACCTTTTAAGGAAACTTTCCTAATATTTCGTTGATGGTCACTTAAGGCGAGAGTTTGCAAATCCTGTGCAATTAAGAGGTCGCCTTCTTCTGTAATATTCACTGCTTGCAAAGAACTTTCCTCTACAAAAATGCTTTGCGTTGCGAGCTTAATATCGCCGTCGGTTACAGTTATCTTGCTCTTATCTAATGTTAACAATTCCCCAATAGTCACGATCTTTTTTTGACTTAAAGCGTTGCTTTCTGACATCCTTGTGCGCCCATCAAATGTCAGACTGTCAGTTCCCCTAAATTCAGAAGTGCGCAGGCTGCTGTCTTGATGATGAATAAGCAGCTCTTGGCCTTGCACCAAAGTCTCTCGAGCAATAAATGTCTCAAGGACGTCAACCTCGACGGATTTATTTGGGGCATCAACTGTAGTTCCTGTAAGCGCAGCGGTAGCAGCATTAAAAATTGCTTTACCTAAGATGATACATTTGTCGATTAGCGCAAGCCCATCTGTCAATAGTTCAGTGCCGCGTTGGCTTTCAAGTTTCACATTTTTATAAGAAAGCAAAGCTTCGCTATCAAAGATAATTTTTTTATTTGAATTTAGCTCACTTGAAGAGACTCTAGAATCTTTTGACTTTGATTTTATTGAGCCTCTTGAACGCACCTTAACATTATTTAATGTTGATTTTTGGCTACCTAGTTTGAGTTTGTTTACTTCAAGTTTCGTTCCTAGTAGCGAAGCTGAACCTTCAATTGCATTTATATTGAGATCTTCGCCTTCCATTATAGAGTCGGAGAAATTGACATTGCTGTGCCGGCTTTTGAGGTCAACATTCCCCTTTGCAAAGACGTTATCGGCTGCATATAGAGAATCGCCGGCAGTGGTAGCACAATCTCCGAGAATTGTACTTTTGGTAACCGAGACTTCAGCCTGCGCAGCTAAACGACTTTCTCTATTTTTGAAGTAAGCGTGATAAATGGATAATCCACCCTCTGCCACCCTAACTTTCAGTTGACGCCCTTCAGTACGCAATGCACGAATTACACCTTGAGCGTTTGCAAGCAACTTCAGCCGCACTTCAAAAAGAGCCTCAATTTCAGTCAACCAGAGGTCGTCAGCTTTAACCTCTATTTTTTCACTTTCCCACTTATTCTGCTTTAAGAGAGCCAAGGCGCCAGTCAGAACAAGATTCTGCCATGCATCCGCCCGATATTTTTGAAGAACAAGTTTTTCTTTACCCGAATTAAAAATCTGACGTCCTTCATCGACTCCCTGAGCGATTAAAACAGACTTTCCATCTCTCCGAATAACATCCGCAGTAATTGAGTCCCCTTGTGAAATCACCCATTCTCCGGATACCTGTACAATTGAGCCTTTAAAGACTTCAATAATACAATCATTGCTGGATATTGAAGTCGTTGCTTGAACAGAAACATTTCCACCCACATTCAAGGCATTGTTTTTTCCTTTAAATCGATCGATAAAGAAATCCACATCGTCATGTACTGCAAAACTTGCTTTTTCTATACTTAAGGCTTTGCAGTTGATATTTAGGCTGCTTAGATTTCCTTTATTGTTTTCAAAATAAATCGATTCTTTTGCGCCAAAATAGGCAGCTCCAATCTGCTTAAAATGAGCATATTGCGCCTCAATCCACTGAGTTTCGCTCGTGATGCTCAAAGGACCATCTATTTCAAAAATTGAATGTTTAATATTGATCTGCTCATAGCCAAAAAGATTAGCCGCGCCAGCCTCTAAAATTCCGCCCTCTAACTCCACCAAATGAGTATGCGCATTAATAACAAGTAATCGATGAGGAGTGATCAAATGGCCATCTTTACCTTCAAAGGGTCCCTGCATGATTGATAAGTGAATGCCTTTAGCTGCGACAATTTTCCCTTGCTGCTTTAAGCCTGTTACAGCATCGATGATGATCGCGCCCTCACGAGAAGCCAAAAGACCTTTATGTGCATTCGAAAATTTCTGGACGCTAATATCTATCCCTAAAGCAGAGTCAAGGCCTCCGCTGCCATTTTCCCATATCCCTCCACCAATTTTTATGGCCCCATGAGAGGAGACCACTAAACCACCGTCGTTTTCAAACAATGCCGCTTTCAATTCCGTGAAATCTCCCAATGGAAACAGCCTTCCATCCTTGTTATTGAACGACTGCACATCGAAATTTGAAATCAGCCCTTCGATCAAACCCATGCTGTTATCATTGTTATTAAGAAAAATCTCCAGCGGTCCTTCAGGCGCCAAAATTTTGCCATGACGGTTATAGAGAATACTAGGAAGCGATTTACTGCTTGGAAGCTTACGGTGTGTGTTAATGCGTCTTATGCCAAATTGCCCAAAAATTGTTCCATGATCATTTGAAAGGGTCACTTGGTGCCCGCCATACCAAAGAATCTGTCCCTCTGTGGAATTTATTTCTCCTGAAAGATTTGAAATATTACGAACATTCAACACAATGTCGCTAGCAGCATTGATGCAGCCTTTGTCATTAACAAGTTCATTTCCATTAAGTGTTACACCACTTTTTGTGAGAAATATTCCTTGATTTCGAATTTTTTTGGCGATGATGGTAATGCCTTGAAGAGCAGCCAATCGACAATGCTTTTTATTGACAAAATCGCGTTTGCTCTCAATGATTAATTCGCCGTTAAACGCGAACGAATGAAGGTTTTCACTAATTTGCAAATAGACTTTCCCCAGCCACTGAAAATTGGTTTCCACATGTTTCCAAAAGCCTTTTAGCCTCTCCACGTTTTGGGAATCTGCTTCTTTATCACTCCAAAAAGCTTGAATTGGCAAGGGAGAGAGCATATTTACAGTCATTTTCAACCTTCGTTATCAGAGGAATAAGGGGTGTTTGAGCGGGATGAATTAGTAATATTGGGCAATGTTTTCGTGAGCTCAGAAATGTTTTTTTGCGTTTGGCTGTAAGACTTCATAAATTGAGTCTTATCGTCACGAAATTGCCGACTTTTAATTTCAAAGCCACTATTAAGCTGCTCTACAAGTTTTTTGTGTTCTGCGGCAATAGTCTTAATTCGTTCCTCAAGTTCAAGTATTTTATGATCTTGTAGGGAAAGTGTAACATCCTGTTGAAGTCCTGCTTCTTGAGCTAACTGTAATTTATTTTTCAATTCTTCATTTTGACGATTCTCATCCCTCACCTTTTCTTCAATAATAGCGTATTCGCTTTTCTTTTTTTCGATGGAACTAGCATTCTTAATCTCTGCTTCTGTGAAATTATCAATGCGTTTCTGAAAGGCCAAAACATTTTGTCTTTGAATTTCAATAGCTGGATTAAAAGTGTTAAGTGCAATTAAATTTTTGTTTTTTAATCTTTCCCAGGAGGCTACCTCATAATTGTAAACTTGCGTATTACTGGTTATTGTTTTTTCAATTTCTGGAATAATAACCGTTTCTATAAAATTGATTCTGTTTTGAAGCTCTTTTATAGCCTCTTTATCGTGCTCTATCTCACTATCTAGGCGCAAATAATCCGGATAAACATAGCATGCGATTCCGCACATTGTAGCATAACTGATCCTAATATTCTTTCTGTCGGCACAATCAAACCACCAGTGATTCCATCCATTTTCATCGATACAAAATTTACTATTATGAATTGTCATATGAGTTTTTCCTCTTTAATATTGCATTTGTACATCACCCTTGAAA
>JACCVN010000398.1 GCA_013698165.1 Parachlamydiaceae bacterium
GGGGGAGCTTTTGGGGGAGCAGGAGGCGAAAATAATGGATCCGGAGGTGGTGGTGCAGGGTTAGGTGGAGCTATCTTTGTACGGTCTAAGGGAAGATTAACCTTAACGCATGTTTCTTTTATAGGAAATAGCACCATAGCAGGCCAAGGGGGTGAAGGTATGGACGATCGTGCTAAAGATGGCGTTGCTGGGGATGTTGTCTTTGTCATGTGTGATGGAAGACTGATTCAACACTAACATCTTATGACTAGGGTGTTCATTTTGTTAATGTTTTGTCCAAAGAAAAATCCCTCTCGATTGAACGATTGAAAGCGCCCCGCATAGTAATATGGGGGCACCTTTGATCGTTCAATCGAGAGGATTATTTAAGGCAAAACACTAACAAAAGGAATACCTTGTGGCAACAAAATCCATGCCAAGTTGATGATTGTGTAGCCTAGTGAACAAGCTCTCAAAACAAAATTTAACAATAGATTAAATATGCTTTTCAAAATAACTTTCTCTTTTCTATTTCTTTGTCTTTTTGCAAGTCAACAACTCTTTGGAGCCAATGTAGGATTGGTAATTATGGCCACGGGAAAATATACTTTCTTTGTCCCTCCATTGATACAATCAGCAGAGAAATTTTTCTGCCGCAATCACCATGTCACTTATTTTGTATTTACTGATGGGACAATTGAGATTCCACCGTCGGCTGATGTCGTGACTATATATCAGGGACGCCTAGGTTGGCCGTACGATACAATGAATCGCTATCATGTTTATGATAAGAATCAAGCCCTTCTAGCTTCGCAAGATTATTTGTTTGCTTGCGATGCAGATATGTTGTTTGTTGATGATGTCGGAGATGAAATTTTAGGTGAACGTGTAGCCACACAACATCCCGGGTTTGTAGGAAAACGGGGTTCTTATGAAACAAACCCTCTCTCAAGGGCATGCATTTATGATTGGGAGGGTAAACAATATTTCGCGGGTGGCTTTTATGGAGGCACATCGACTGAATTCTTGAATATTTGCCGCACTAATATCAAAAATATTGATGACGACTTTAGCCGGGGAATCATTGCTGTCTGGCACGATGAAAGTCACTGGAATCGATATTGTATCGATCAAGAGCCTACGACGATCTTAAATCCATCCTACTGCTATCCTGAAAGCTGGAGTTTGCCTTACCCAAAAAAATTACTCGCACTAGATAAAAATCATGAAGAATTTCGCAATTGATTTTCTCATTAGAAAAAGTTAAAGGAACTAACCATGAAAAATTTTTATAAATATTTACCTCGCTGCATTTTTATCGTGCTCGTATCCTGTCAAATCATGGCGCATGCTCAACCCTTTGTTACGGGTCGTTTATGGGGCAGGCTTGGAAATCATTTGTTTATCGTTGCTGCAGTTACAAGTCTTGCCATAGACAATGGTGCAGAGGCCGTCTTTCCAGACTTTATGACAGCTTTTGATCCTAACTGTGAATTAAAAAACAATTATGAAGTCGCTAACTTGCGTTCAAATTATCAGAATATGTTTAGCCATCTAAATGTCTCGCCACCCACTAAGGAAATAGAATTCGTATATCGGGAGCCTTCGTTTAGCTATACACCAATTCCTTACTATCCAGATATGCTAATCGAAGGTTGGTTTCAATCAGAAAAATATTTTCTACACAATAAACAAATTATTCAGAAACTGTTTGCACCAAGTCCTGAAATTTATAACTATTTATCCAGCAAATACATTGATATTATCAACGATCCAAATACAGTTTCCATCCATTTGCGTTGCTATAAGAAAGAAAATCCCATTTATGAAGACGTATATCCTACCTACGGAAGAAATTACGTAGAAAAAGCAATTCGACTTTTTAATGACGATGCACAATTTATTGTTTTTTCCGATCAGATTGAATGGGCGCAGGAGCAGCTGAAAGGGCTCCCATATAACATCCGTTTTATTGAATGAGAACAATACTTTCATGATTTTTATTTGATGAGTCTGTGCAAACACAACATTATTTGTAATTCTACTTTTTCTTGGTGGGCCGCATATCTCAATACCAATCCAAATAAAATAGTGACAGTTCCTGCAGAATGGTTTACTGCCAAGTATAACCACAATTCTCAAGATCTTATCCCTGATGAGTGGGTAATTGTCAACTAACCTCAACCTAAGGGGACTGAATTAAAATGAAAGAATTTGGATATAGAATGAAGAATCTCATCGGTTTTTGTCTCATGTTCTGTCAATTGTTCATGAATTTTGAGATGCAAGCCAGTCCAAATTCTGAAGAAGCCAAACTTCCGCTCAAGAAAGCACTAATTTTAGGAATTACTGGACAAGACGGCGCATATTTAACTGAGTTTTTATTAAATAAAAACTATGAAGTTCATGGGGTAAAAAGGCCAGCTTCCTCTTTAAATACTCAACGGATTGACAAATTTTACGAAGACCCACACAATAAGAATCGACGTTTTATACTGCACTATGGGGATATCAGTTCCGGTTCAAATATTGTAAGCCTTTTGTCTGCAATTAAACCGGACGAAATCTATAATTTGGCAGCTCAAAGTCATGTACATATTTCATTTAAAATGCCCGAATATACAGCTGAAGTGGACGCTTTGGGTACTCTGCGCATATTGGAAGCTATCAGGATAGCCGGACTTGAGAAAAAAACAAAATTTTACCAAGCGTCTACAAGTGAACTATATGGATTGGTGCAAGAAACCCCCCAAACTGAGAAAACCCCGTTCTACCCGCGCTCTCCTTATGGTGTGGCCAAATTATACAGTTTTTGGATCACAGTGAATTATCGAGAGGCTTATGGCATCTTTGCTTGCAATGGAATTTTATTTAATCATGAATCGCCCTTAAGAGGAGAGACATTTTCAACACGGAAAATTACATTAGCAGCTTGTCGTCACCATTATGGACTCCAAGAGATCCTCTATTTAGGTAATCTAGACGCAAAACGCGATTGGGGATATGCGAAAGACTATGT
>JACCVN010000407.1 GCA_013698165.1 Parachlamydiaceae bacterium
GACGTTGGTAGTTAAACATCTTGGCAGGCCAGTGAGGACTAGCAAAGTCTGTTTGCATGAGCTTAACTTTGGGCACTCCAAACTCGGAATTGGTATGCCAAGCTACGGTTTAGGCAAGTTGTTGTTGTTTGGCGTGGGTAGCCAGTCAATTCTATGAGTGCTTATTCCCTTACAACAGGCCCTGCGTGTAAATTGTGTTTCTTTGATTCGGTAGGTTCACAAGATTTAAGGATTAGTTTTGCGTCTCTAGGTGCAAGTTCAGGGTATTGTTTCATCCAATCATAAAATGCACTTGTGGTGACCCAATCTTTACGCGTATGTAAAATTTCTATTAAATGTCTTAAAGATGATGTAAACTCAGACTCTTGGCTGTCTAAAATACGTAGCATAAAGTGTTTAGGGATTTCGTACCTGTTGGCAGGCACTAATTCGGGGTATTTGGCTTCCCACTTGTGATATTCAGATGTAAAATACCAATCTTCTCTGTAAAGCACTAATGTTCGTAAAGGCCTCAAGACATTTCTAAATTCAGCTTCTTGGTGACTTAGAATTTGGAGCATTTCTTTATTTGAGAGATCAGAAGCACTTTCGGATCCTTTAACGCTGCTAGATGAGGTGAGCGCACAATCGTATGATCTATCAATAATTTCCTGTTCAACTGGTGATAGTATTTCGTAGATTGCTTCATATTGTGCTTTCACCTTTGGGTTTTGGCAAGCTTTTTTTATTTCTTTACATTCATTTGAAGGGTTAGTTTTACTGAAAATTGGGGTTGATGATTGGCTAACAGCATCTGAGAGTGTGGTATTTGAAATCACTTTTTGTAAGTTAGCTTTTGAGGTTGTGATAGCACGTGGATATTGTGAATGTTGGGTTGAGCAAAGTTTTCTGCAGGTTGATAAAGTATTCATTTGAAAGTCCTCCTAGTTAAGGTTGAGTGAGCAAATTGAGATGCAGCATATTTACAGTAGTATTTGAATGCAAGAATGTTTTTATGCTGATGCGAGGACGCAGGAGTGGCAAATTACAGGTAGGATGTAAATTTAGATTTGAGCCTAGTACACAGTGTACTAGATCTTGCTTGTTAATCAGTAATTGCGAAGAGAGGCGATAACAATGCCCTGGATTGCAAGGTCTTTTAAATGCAGGATTATTGGCTGATGACGTGTTGTGTGACTCATCAGCTTGACATATTCACCGTCGCAGAAATAGCGTGCAATGAGTGTATTATGGTGATTAACAATTGCCACAACCGTTTCTCCCTGTTGAGGGGTAGATCTTGTTTCAACGATGAGAAGATCTTTTTCTAGCAGCATCTCATCTTGCAAGCTATTATCTTGAACTTTGAGGAGGAAGATCTCTTTTGGCCATGAGCTATCTATTGAAGTCACTTGAATGTATTTGATTTCAGCAAAAACATCGATAGGTTTTCCGGCGCTAATATTACCAATGAGAGGCAGTTCGATCCCTAAGGGATCTTTTTTCGTTTTAGGGGGTAAGGCAATTGATCGATGGCTATTAGGCTTAGCGAGTAAAAAACCTTTTCTTTTAAGCATTGTGAGATGTTTTGCAGCGGCATTTGCGGAAGCGAAGCCAAAATGATCTTTGATTTCGTTGAGACTTGGTGAGTATTCATTCTGATCGATGAATTGTCGCACGAATGACAGAACTTCCACTTGCCGTTTTGTTAAACCGTTCAAAGAACCCTCGCATAGTTATCTGAGTATGTTTCTTTAAAGAGAAGCCAATCGCAGGCAAATGCAGTCATCCACATGATTAGAGCCGTTGCCATGGTATCAGAGAAGAAGTGTCCCCCTTGGGCTATACGCGTAATACTTAAGGCGATCCCCAGAGAAAGCGCTAGTGTAATACCGGTTGCAAATAGCAGACGTGAGCCTAAGCGCCTGCCGAGAAGGGCAACAGCAAAGAAGTAAAATCCCATGCTGCAATGACCGCAGGGGAAGGATTTGAAGGGTTGTACTTCCAAAGTAATATTGGGCTGATAAAAGGGCCTGAAGGCGTTGTCGCCCCCGTAGTTTTCAATTTGCTTTGGCCTGGGCCTACCCCAGTGGTCTTTTAGAAGAGAATGTGTGATAATTCCCGCGCCAAGTACCATCGGCAAAATCAGCAGCAGCGCATATGGCCGCCATTTTTTCCAGCCTGAAACGATATATGAAAGCCCAAGAAATAACGTGGCAGCTACAGCG
>JACCVN010000419.1 GCA_013698165.1 Parachlamydiaceae bacterium
CCAGTCCAACCAGTCTGATGACTTGCCCCCATTCCAGAACCATTATCCCCGTTAAAATACTCATAAAAAAGGAGATTATTTTTCCAATAGGGATCTTTTTGAAATTTTTCGTTTTCGCCAAAAACAGGACGATTACCCTCTTGGTCTAAGGTAAATATACTTATCAGCCGATTTGCTATTTCTTTGCTTACTTCAAATAAATTCATCATATTTCCCGATCCGGTAGGACATTCTATTTTAAAATCTTCACCATAGTACAAGTAATAATGTATGAGAGATCTGATGATTAACACATTCACCGGCATCCATATGGGCCCCCTCCAATTTGAATTTCCTCCAAACATGTCTGAATCAGATTCTGCAGGAAGATAACTTACATTATACTCTTCACCATCGACTATTAAAATATATGGTTTTTCTAAATGGTATTTGGACAAGGATCGTATTCCGTAATCGCTTAAAAATTCATTCTCGTCCAACATCTTCGTTAAAATCTTTTGCAATTTTTCCTTGTTCAAAATAGAAAGGATTCCTCTTTCATTCAGCCCAAATTGATCATGTCCAGTAATTTGAATCCTCTTAAGGAGGTCGGGCCTTCTTTTTATTCGTTTTAAAAGGTTCTCAATAACATTTGGGATCAATTCGCGTTCTTCTTTTTCGATAACAGTAGTGGCACATAAGGGTAGAAGACCTACGATGGATCGCACCTTAAGTCGTTGTGAAGTTCCGTCCGGTAGTCGCAACATATCGTAATAAAAACCATCCTCCTCATCCCACATTCCTTCTTTCCCCTCTCGATTAATTGCTGAAGCAATCCAGAGAAAATGTTCGGCGAATTTAAGAGCCATCGATTCATAAGTGGGATCATATTTCGTTAGGACAATACTTAGCTCAAGCATATTCAGACAATAGAGTGACATCCAAGCTGTACCATCTGCTTGTTCTAAATGACCTCCTGTAGGTAGTGGTTTGCTTCGATCAAAGACTCCAATATTATCAAGGCCAAGAAAGCCCCCTTCAAAAACATTTTTGCCTAGCCTATCCTTTCTGTTAACCCACCAGGTAAAATTTAACATCAATTTTCTAAAAGACTTCCGCACAAAATCAACATCAACCTTTCCTTTCATAGCCTCTTCATTTCTTAAAAGGAAAAGAGTCGCCCAAGCATGGACAGGCGGATTAACATCGCTAAAATTCCATTCATAAGCAGGAATTTGTCCGTTTGGATGGAGATAATTTTCCTTTAACATTAGATCAAGTTGTTTTTTCGAAAAATCAGAGTCAACGATTGATAAGCCAACTGCGTGGAAAGCTAGATCCCAAGCAGCATACCAAGGGTATTCCCATTTGTCGGGCATTGAAATGATTTGATCATTGAACATATGAAACCATTCTTTATTGCGCGAATCAAGGCTATCCAAATCAAATGGATCCGCCTTACGTTCTTTTAACCATTGATCGACATCAAAGAAGTAATACTGCTTACACCATAGCATGCCAGCTAAAGATTGGCGCATCACTAAGGATTCTTCCTGAGTAGCTGAACTTGGGATAATTGACGCATAAAATTCATTGGCTTCTTTTAATCTTGATTTGAAAATTCTATCGAAAGTCCTATCAAAAAATGAAATGTTTGAAACTGGTGGTTGCTTTGTTAACCTAAGGCCAACTTTGACCGTTTGGTTAGCATCGATTTTAAGTTGATAATGGAAACTAGCTTTTGTTCCCCTGTGATGTGGATTCACAGCCTCAGTGTGATTGTCTACAATAAAATCATTTATGCCATCTTTAACATATGGACTAAAATTTTCCGTTCCAAAAATTTTTTTATTGTTGGTTTCATTTTCAGTAAATAACATTGGCACGTTTCTATCGGCATATAAAAAATATTCTCCGATAGCGCTATGATAAGCATTTATGACACTTCTGTCTTTAACGTCAAATTTATTAAGATGTGGTTTATCTTCAGAACTCCCGTCATTCCAAGTGTTGCGAAACCAAAGTGTTGGAAGAAGATGGAAAACGGCCTCTTCAGGCCCTCGGTTAGCTATAGATATATTGATTAGAATGTCTTGAGGAGAACCTTTAGCATATTCCAAACAAATATCAAAGTATCTATTTTCACTGAAGATGCCTGTATCAATCAGTTCATACTCCGGTTCTTGAGGAGTTCTCTCTTTGTTATTCTTTTTAAGCAGTGAATAGGGGAAAGCATGTTGTGGATATTTGTAGAGGTATTTCATGTAGGAATGTGTGGGAGTATTATCGAGGTAATAATAATATTCCTTAACATCCTCCCCATGATTTCCTTCATCGTTCGATAGACCAAACAAACGCTCTTTTAGAAAAGGATCTTTACCATTCCAAAAAGCAAAGGCGAAACAAAGACGCTGTTTCTCATCAGATATTCCACCAATTCCATCCTCACCGGACCTATAAGTGCGAGATCTGGCGTGATCGTGTGGAAAGTAGCCCCAAGCATCTCCATTTTTACTATAGTCTTCACGAACAGTTCCCCATTGCCTTTCACTTAAATATGGCCCCCATTTTTTCCATGGTATTTGCTTGCTATTTCCCTTTAGTCTTTTTTTCTCTTCATTCATTTTCAACATCCTGATCTATTCATGTGCCCCGCTATTTTTTCTCTTTCAGGGAGATAATTTTTACAACAGTGTTCTATACTACCTATCACAGGAATTGTTTCAAATAGGCATGCCTTTGAGTAATCAAAACAGATGATATTTCTTTATAATAGGTTCGATGCAAAATCATTGCGGTTGCTACGTCAGATACAGGTCTATTCACATTCTAAATTTTCGAAAGGCCAAGCCAAGATGAACTTCTGGCCTTCATATTGAATGAAATAATCGGCGAGCTAATTGATAGCGGATATAATGTTTCAAGAAGGCTTGATGATTTCTGTAAATTTGATTTTATTGATCGAGCTGTACAAAAGGTCATTGATGATATCTTCCAGAGAACTTTTCGAGATCTTGCAGCCTTTGGTTATTGTGCAGATCTTTCAAAAGATGTTGAAAAAAGGTTAAATATATGCCAGGGACATTCACCTAAAAAAACAATTTATTGCATAAGCACGCCACTCATTTTTTATTTTAAACTACCGATTAGCATTGAGTCCAAAAGCAGTAATGTTTATATTGCTAGTATTTCCACTAAGGGGACTATGATTACACCTACAAACAATAATGGAATAGTTTTTTTTAATAATCCAAAAGCTTGCAAGGCTCATTTTGAATCTATGCATTGGATGAAAAAAGTGATTAGCTTGCTACTCTGTTTAGGAAGATATCTCATCTATTGCATTCCCCATGCATTGCTTCGTTATGGGAAAATTAATCCCAGAATAATCAGGTATACGAATCCGGCCATCAATTTTACAAAATCTAAAGTTGTGATTTGTCTGCACGGACTTAACTTTAATCCTAATCAATTTCTAAAAGGCATCTGTGAAATTGAACGTCGTAAACCGAAAGATATGGATATTTACATTCCACACTTACCCTTGAAAGGAAATGCTAAGCTCGATGATATGGTTGACCCATTATTTAAAATGCTTAAAAAATGGGCAAATACTGATGGTGAAAAAGAGCTTGTCTTGGTTGGTATTTCAAATGGAGGCAGGGTTGCCAGAGCTTTAGACGCAAAAATCTCGATAAAGAAACTTCCAATTAATAAATTAAAGTTTGTGTCGGTTGTAGGTGCTTGTAATGGATCTTCTGCGATCAATATGATTAATAAACTTGGACTTTCATGGCTGATGTCTAAAAATATAACTAAAGAAATGCCACGTGGATCCCTGCGAACCAAAAAATTAAACAAAGTTTCTAAAGTTGGATGGAAAAAAGCCTCTGAAATTAAAAGAGATTACACTTTTATCGCTTCTCCGCATGATTTTTTTGTGCCAAATTATGATTCAACTTTGATGAAAGTTCCCACTTCCAATGC
>JACCVN010000478.1 GCA_013698165.1 Parachlamydiaceae bacterium
TTCATGTGGTTTTAACATATATATGTTGAAGCAAATATTAACTTAGAAGTTTGTGATTTTACCCGATATTTACTGCAAAAAACAACACCCTAGCCGCGAATGCGGCGGCAGCATGTAGCCACTGGCGTGAGCCAGTGGTATGATCAACACAAAATAAAAGCCGCGAATGCGGCGACAGCATATAGACAGTGTGTTTGCCTTTGCGATCACTTCAAAAAGATATTAAAAATGACATTGCATTCGCTTTATACCGATAGTACCTCAACGGGAGGATTTAAACGAGCCGGAAGTATTCCAATAACTGTAAAGAGTGATAGTAATTTCGAGGTGATGTTTAAAGATGCTTCAACTAAATTTAATGATCATATGCAGAAACTGATAATTCGGGAAGCTGAGATAAGAAATTCTCTTAAAACAACTGTAGATAGCAATAAAGCTAGTATAATTCCTATTCCTGATCAGATTAAAGCAGAGATGAAATCGCTTAGGAAGGCTGAAACAGACGTGCTGACGAACAAGGAAATGGACGACCTAAAGGAAAGATTAGCATTTAAAAGCGCTCTCGATGATGCGCTTAATGCTGATGATAAATTGAAGAATGATTGGCAATTGATAACCGATAATAGTTTTGCAATGGGAGAGATAAAGAAAGACCCTGAAAAGGTTTCCGGAGCAATAAAAGTGGCTGACAGGCTAAGAGCTGAGGCTCTTAAGAAAAAGAAAATCTAAAGCCTGTCCAAAATCTTTTAGTGTAGCCTGCTGCAAGACGCAGCAGGCTACACTTTAGTGAGCAAAAATTTCTTTTCTAGGCGAATGGGATGATAGGATGCTTTAACTTTAGTCAAATTATCTAAGCCCAAATCTTCCTCCCGGTTGATAAAAGGAACTTCCTTAAGATGTTTAAGCATTTGCTGATTGATCATGGCATAGCCACCTTTAAATTCCTTTAAGCATTTCTCCAAGTGAACCACAAGCATCTCTTTAGACAAATACTCTGCTATAGAATAGGCGATTACTCGATTTTCAACGATCAGCGCCCCTCCGTAAGTTTGCAAAGCGGAATAATCTTTCAATGCGTTTAAAATGCCTTCATGTTCGAAAAGCATTCCTCCGGAAGGAGAGGGGTGTTCATTAAACCAGGCAATTTCTGCTTCAACAATTTTAGGTATTAGATCAGGTGTTATCTGTCGATATTCGTAGATATAATTGCGTTCAAATTGATGGATGAAATTTCGTTTAGGTTGAAATCGATCACCATGCAGATGTAGAAGATCTTGAAAAGCATAAATATAATCAAAATGTGCAGTTTCTTCTTGGATATTCAGAGGTAGATTTTGAAGTTCTGACAGTGCGTTTTCAGGAACTGCACGCATACGTAAAAAGGGCTCTGAGGCCAATAATTTTTCTATGATGGGACGTTTATTTCCTCGGCCGATAGGATGAAGGTATGTTTGTTTTCCCTCGTAATCGAATTTTATACAGAGAAATCCATCGATGAGCGCTCTTTGATATTTCCGGGAAATATTCCAGATCCATAGATTTGTAAATGTATAGTCAGACAGGGATAATTGATCATCCCTAAGCAATTGATCTAGTAGTTGCTTGTCTTTAAGTAGTAATGGTTTCCATTCCATTTTTTTAACGTAATCGAAAGTCCACATAAAATCTATAGAGATGTATTTTTTATTTGAAATACCAAGAAAAAAGGTCAAATCATTATGGCAGGTCTTTGAGGAGTAGGAAAACAATCCTTCCTAAGAAATACTAAATTTGTTATACATTGCATTTTTTAGGACGCCTATGGAGAAGATCCCTCGCAGCATTGGTACCCACGATGGAACATTTCACGCCGATGAAGTTACGGCTTGCGCATTATTAGATCTATTTGACCTGATAGATGCCAACAAGATCAAAAGAACCCGTGATCCGGTTCTCTTAAATCGATGTGAATTTGTTTGTGATGTCGGTGGTATCTATAGCCCTTCAGACAAACTATTTGACCACCACCAAGTGGATTATGATGGCCCTATGAGTAGTGCCGGCATGATACTGCTTTACCTACGTGATTGTGGAAAAATTTCAGTCCAAGAATATGCTTTTTATAACAAGTCTCTAATCATGGGCGTCGACGCGCATGATAACGGGTTAGATCCAATGATCCCGGGACTTTGCAGTTATTCTAACCTGATTTCAAACTTTACTCCAATCAATCATGAAAGTTCCCCGGAAACACAAGATGCAACGTTTATGGAAGCTTTCTACTTTGCAAGAGATCATTTGAGCAGGCTTACACGCCGGCATCAATATGTGGTTTCTTGTAAAGAAATTGTGGCCAAAATGATGAAAGCCGAAAAGGAATATCTCTTTTTTGATCATAGTATTCCTTGGATGGAGAGCTTTTTTGAACTCAAAGGCTTAGTTCATCCTGCAAAGTTTGTCATTATGCCTTCAGGAAAACATTGGAAGCTTAGAGGGATCCCGCCTTCATTGGAAAACAGCATGAAAGTGCGTGTTCCATTGCCGGCAGAATGGGCAGGTTTGCTTGATGAGGATCTAAAGAAAACTACTGGGATACCCGGTGCTGTGTTTTGCCATAAAGGCAGATTCATTTCTGTATGGGAAACTCTTGATGATGCCATGCTCGCACTTGATTATGTTTTAAAAGGTAAAAATGTCTGATACAATTTTTGGTAAAATCATTAAAGGTGAGCTGCCGGCAGAAAAGCTATTTGAAAATGACAGGGTCATTGTCATCAAAGATATCCATCCGTGTGCGCCCGTTCATCTTTTGATTATCTCTAAGAAAGAGATCAAAGATTTGCAGTCAGTAACACCGCAGGATATGCCAATTGTTACTGAAATGATCGAAATCGCTCAACGAATGGCGCATGAAAGCGGTATTGAAAACGGATATCGTTTAATTACTAACAATGGGCCTACCGCTGGTCAAATAATTTTCCATCTTCATTTTCATCTTATCGGCGGACGGCAACTAGGGCCTCTAGATGCATAGCAGGCAATAACGGAAAGAGTGAAAGAGCAGACAAATCATCCGATCAGGCTTTTCCAAGAACCTCTATGCAGTTTCTTAACTTCTTTGTGTTAATATTGTTGTCCAAATATAAATTTCTGGCGTCTAAACTTCTAAACTCAATTTATGGATTTTATTATGGATCGCAATTTTAAATTTCACAAGGATCAAACGGCCCTTCTAATTGTGGATGTGCAGGACAAGTTAATTGCATTAGAAGATCGGTCGGCAGAGGTCCTTGGAGCTATTCAAAAGGTTATAAAAGGTTTCCAAATTTTGAGCCTTCCGATAGTTGTTACAGAACAATATCCTGAAGGTCTTGGACAGACTGTATCGGGCATAAAGAGTCTGCTAGGTCCTAATCAAACTTATCTCACAAAGACTGCTTTTTCATGTTTAGGAGATTTCAATATCAATAGCGCCTTACAGGCCATGGAGATAAAACAATGGATTCTCGTAGGCATTGAAGCTCATGTATGCATATTGCAAACAGCTAAAGACCTTATCGCTTCCGGAAAGCAAGTGGCTGTGTTAAACGATGCAATTACTTCGCGCTCAATTTATGATTTTTCTACTGCCATTGCTGAAATGAGGGATATTGGCGTGCGTATCAGCAGTGTAGAGACGATCCTTTTTGAACTTTTACAGGATTCGCTAAGTCCTGAGTTTAAAAAGATCAGTCAGCTTTTGAAATGAATATAGACAGAATGGAATG
>JACCVN010000484.1 GCA_013698165.1 Parachlamydiaceae bacterium
CATAGTAGTTTGTCAGGTAAAAGATACACCTATCCATATGAAGGTTAATCCTAAGATGACGACCGATTTGCGAGTGGTTTTATTGCGTTATGCGCATCGGAACGGGATATCCCTTAATGAACGTCTTGAATGGCAAATTGACGAATGGATGGCTCAATTGCGGAATCAATTTGTTATTGATCTTGTCACTAATGATGAAAATAGCAGAGACCAATTTGTATATCTATCTAGACGCCATAATAAAACTCTTGGCCTATTATTGAATGTCTTCGAAGAGCCTTACGATCCTAATTTAATAATGGAAAAGTATAGAAACCTCAATAATTTGTGTGCTTTGGTGTTCCATAATATATCAAAAACCGAGAAGCTAGATGAAGAAGCTCTAATTTCTTACTTGATCACTAAAGTGGGTCAATCAGCGGGATTCAAGTCTTTGGCCGCTAACTTGATAGGTCAAGGGGATTATTTCGAAAAAGATAATCCTCAACAACTAACAAGAAATGGCGCTCGGGCTCTTTTGTTTTCTACAGGATACCTGCAGGAAGATAAGATAAAGAGGGGATATTTTTAATGATAAATTCGACGATTTCTAACATTGATACTTATCTATCTCACTTGATTCAATTTGATCAGGAGCTTACCTCTCTTAAACATAATTTATATCAAATTGATGGCCTATCAAACGATTATAGTATTGAAATTTTTGAGAAACTTCCTCTTGATGTAATTGGAAAGATCGCCTTGGTTAGCAGAAAGTGGCAAAGGCTTTCTGATATGTGTCCAACAAAATTCCAAAGAAAAAAACTATTGTTTGATGAACTTGTAGATGGGAAAATTTTTAAGCCGGGATGTGCATCCGAAGTCACACAGTCAGAGTGGACATTACTTGCTTCAATGTTAAAGGGGTATGAACTTACAGAGCCTTTGGTTTCTAAATTTATCTATTGGGCTAACGAAGACGCTACTCG
Organism: Parachlamydiaceae bacterium; assembly: GCA_013698165.1. Classification (GTDB taxonomy): domain Bacteria; phylum Chlamydiota; class Chlamydiia; order Chlamydiales; family Parachlamydiaceae; genus JACCVN01. The sequence continues at coordinate 969 of JACCVN010000484.1, forward strand.
CAGAGTCATTGAAGTCTCCATACATATTACCGTCAAACATCTGAATGAAGATCTAATGAGCAAATCCAAAGTTTCACCTACATTACTCACTCCATTGATTGATAAATTTCCTAAAATTAGCAAATACTGTGTAACCTCTGCAGTGAAATCAGGTGATATCGAAACTATCAAAACATTAATGAGGTCAGGGAAATTAGATTTTTTTTCTCCGGATTGGTTGCTTTTTGAAGCGGTTGAATACTCGAGGGAGGATGTTGTCAATTTTATTTTTGAAACCTTTGATAAAAAGGAGATAAAGAGCTGTCCTTTAAGACCTATTAAATCTCAGAAAATTTTTGAATTCCTCCTAAATAAATGCATAGAATTAGAAATAGCCATTGACGAAAAAACTCTGGGATCAATTTATGACAATCGAGAATATCTCATGGAATCTGGGAAAGTTTTCGACATGCTTGTTGATGGATTTTTGAAGACAAATAAAATCAAAACATTAGCATCTTTAAATGTTAATCCGAAGTTTAAAGGTTTCATTAAATCAAAAAAATACAAGCCGCTATCCTATAGAATCATAAATTGCACTAAAAAGGCCAATTTGATTGAAGTCCCTGTGAAAATGGCTGAAGGATATTCCGACAATCAATCTGTATTTCATCTATTACCACGAGAAATCCTTCTTCAAATTACACAGCTCTTCATTACTTCTTTTATCAAAACTGAGGGGGTCACCATTTGATATGTAAGTAAAAGTAGGCGTAGAATGTTGGAATCAATTTAAGCATTTCAAACAGAACGATTTTTATAGATCATTTGTGTTTTTTGAGTGATGACACAGAACGGAAACTTTTAAATTGGGCTAACGTCGAAAAACGTTTTCCAAGGATTTAAATACCTTAACTTTTGTATTTATAAATTCTTAATAGTTTTGCTAAAATTTAACTTTAAAAAGACAAGATCGTCTTGTCAAATGCAACTTACTAAACTTTATGGGCAGTTGCATTGACAACCATTAAACAATTATAAAAAAAGGAATAAAAAATGTCATTTGATCCAAAAGTTGGTTTAGGGCCAAGCCTGTCTGCAGGTTTTATCGGTTTTGATATGCCATATTCCTATAAGCATCCTAACAATTTTTACGATATCCCCACCGAGGGGTTAGAAGT
>JACCVN010000506.1 GCA_013698165.1 Parachlamydiaceae bacterium
TATCAACCTGCAGAAAACTTTGCTCAACCCAACATTCACAATATCCACGTGCTATCACAACCTCAAACGCTAACCTACAAAAAGTGATTCCAAATTCCACACTCTCAGATGCTGTCAGCCAATCATCAACCCCAATTTTCAGTAAAACTAACCTTTCAAATGAATGTAAAGAAATAAAAAAAGCTTGCCAAAACCCAAAGGTGAAAGCACATTATGAAGCCATCTACGAGTTACTATCACCATTTGAACAGGAAATTATTGATAGATCTTACGATAGTGCGCTCATCTCATCTAGCAGTGTTAAAGGATCCGAAAGTGTTGCTGATCTCTCAAATAAAGAAATGCTCCAAATTTTAAGTCAGCAAGAAGCTGAATTTAAAAATGTCTTGAGGCCTTTACGAACATTAGTGCTTTACAGAGAAGATTGGTATTATACATCTGATTATTACAAGTGGGAAACCAAATACCCAGAATTGGTGCCTGCCAATAGGTACGAAATCCCTAAACACGTCATGCTGCGTATTTTAGATGGCCAAGAGTCTCAATTTACATCATCTTTAAAACATTTAAAGGAACTCTTACATACGCGTAAAGATTGGGTCACCACAAGTGCATTTTATGATTGGATGAAACAATACCCTGAACTTGCACCTAGAGACGCAAAACTACTCCTTAAATCGTGTGACCTACCGAATCAAGGAAACACAATTTACACGCAGAACCTGTTGTAAGGGAATAAACACTCATAGAATAGACTGGCTACCCACGCCAAACTACAACAACTTGCCTAAAACGTAGCTTGGCATTCCAATGCCGAGTTTGGAGTGCCCAAAGTTAAGCCCATGCAAACAGACTTTGCTAGTCCTCACTTGCCTGCCAAGATGTTCGAGTTTGGAGTGCCAAGTTAAAGGCCATGCAAACGGGCTTTGATAGTCGTCACCCGTTCAGCCAAGACGCTTAACACCCAACGTCCAAACTCGGCATTGGAATGCCAAGCTACGTGTTTCAGAGCCTTTGTTAATACGTCCAAATTAAAAATAACTTGCCCAATACGTAGCTTGAATTCAGATGCCGAGTTGACCAAAGTAAAGGCCATGCAAACAGATTTTCCACTTGTCACTAATTGGAATAGCGGACTACATTTTGGTGTAAAAAAAGAAGAATCCATTCTGAGCTAATTGTAAAAGACAATTCAGAAAACACAAAATTTACTGTTTCGTTATCCTAAAGACACTCTTCTTAAGAGCTCCTTGTAGAGAAGAAAAAAAATTCATACTGTTCCAGCTTGATCTAATTTTCTTTGCTAATTGTTTAGTTTTTAGTGACATTCCCAGGTTTTCATTTCTGGGGGGAGCTAAAAGGACTTTAACGCCCTGCTCTTTTAACTTTTCAATTTCCTTTTTTCCAAAATTATTAAGCGTAAAGGTTTTAATTTCATCACTTCCCTTAGCTTTAGCATAAAGCTTAAACTTCGATCGATCATAAACAACTCGTGCAACATTAGAATCTTTATATTTATCAGAATTCAGTATTTCTGATGATTCTCTTAGGTCCTTTTCGTCTGCTTTGGAAATGGCAGGTTTAAATATTTTTGATGATACACCCGGCTCTGACGAACTAGTCTGAGATGATTGTGAGGGAACAGCTTTTGTGACAGGTTCATCCGATTGTATGGAAGAAGTAGATATTGTTGATTTTCCTGTGTCGATTTTTTTATCAAGTTTCCTTGTATCTTCTTTAACTTTTGCTAACAGATCATCTAAGTTATCAATCTGCTTTTCTTCCTCTAAAAAGAAATCTTCACCCAATGTTCCATCTGCACCAGCTTCGTTTTTTATTTTAGCCAAATCAGCATATGCTTCTTCTTCGGCATCTGCTCCTTCTATAGAATAATCAGCATATGCTTCTTCTTCAGCATCTGTTCCTTCTATAGAATAATCAGCATCTTCGTTTCCTAGTTCGACTTCCTTATTTCCAAATTCATTTAAATATTTTTCAAAACCTGCCATCAAATCGTCAAATTCATCAGTGTGATTATCATTTTGATCAACATCATCATGCAATTATGCGGCCTCAACTTCATCTAAATTTTCAGAATTATCCGTGTATATTTCTATATCGGCAACGTCCAAATCTTTTAAAGCACCTTTAAATCCTTTAAATGGTGTTTGGCTATTCACTATTTCAGATTCAAGCTTGCTTCTTTGTTCGCTTGGAGTCAACCTTACTTCTTTTGGCTTAGATTTTTCTTCTTCAAATTTTTTAATTAGCTCATCTTCACTAAGCAGCTTTTCTACTTTAGCATCTATATTTTCTTCTTCTAATTCTAAAAGGTCGTTTACAGCTGCATCAATTTTGCTATCTTTTTCTGATCTCTTGCTGACTTCTAATTCCTTTAAGGACTTTACAAATTGAGGTTTTAGTTTATTTAATTTCTGGCTAGGTGTTGACTCCCCACTTGCTGGTGGTTTAGACTCCTTAGGCATATTTATGTTGAATTCTTTATCCAGATCTGGGTAATTAAGGCTATTGTCAGCAGGTGTATTTTCATCATTCTCTAGGAGTAAGAGTTCGTTTACCGTGGCGTTTATTTTCCCTTCTTTCGTCTCACTTTCAAATGCATTTTTTCTAGTTTTAAACACATCTTGGGAATAGCCATCGATTTTTATAGCTTTACTTATGGTTTCACTTGATGATTGTTTTTGGGTTTGTTTAGGCTGAACATTTAAATTTTCGAAATGCGATTTTAGATTTCTTACATTTCCCAAGTCCATATCAACTCCTTAATATTAAATTAAGATCTATACAAACTAATTATAACATCAAATCCATATATTAATATTAACTCTACTATATTTAGTTAACAATAGAAAAATTTCTTGAATTATATAGATGTGAATTTCTCAAGGATGTGTGAATTTTGGTGAATTTTGGATTATTATTGGCAGAGATGCAAAAATAGCTCAATGATCAGAGAGATCACAGAGATCACAGATCTAATTAGACTTTTTTCAGAAGATTAAGAGGTGGGGTCAGTGTACTTATTGCTGAGAGTATTTATAGACTTTGCCAATTCAAAACAATAAAAAATATCTCCACCCTACTATCCTGTTTAAATCTCTACTCTTGGTCTAGATCGTCCGGCTCAGGTTCAAAATCCTCTAAAGTTTTGGATTTTCTGCCTGATACGATTCGTGCCAGAGAGAGAATTCCGGCAATAAGAATGTAAATCCATGCGAGCGCAAAGAAAACAAAGGCGAATTGGTACATTAAACCATAAAAAACGAGGAGTGTTGGGATCACTGTAAAGAAAACAGCCTGAAAGGAAGCAACCCGAATATGTAGACTTTTCATGCTTGGAAATTTCCAACGGCTAATCATAAAATAGCCGAGAAGAATCATCATGACGAAGAGTATTATCGTACGAATCTCATGTGATATATCCCAAAAACCGCGGAATTCATCTGAAAAAAGCAATAAATTCATGGAAACAGCGGCTGTGGCAGCAGCTGGAATAGGCAAACCTGTAAAATTTTTGTTAAAGGTTTCATCAAAAACTTCACTTTTTTTGGACTGTAGAGCCAGCACATTGTAGCGCGCAAGACGCAAAATGCCGCAAACGGAAAAAACCATAGCGCCACTGGCGGTTAAGAAAGGGATGTCTTCTCCCGTCGAAGTAGCAGCACTTTTTAAAATGACAACTACTGGGGCAACGCCAAAGCTAATAGCATCGGAAAGAGAATCAAAAATGCCTCCAAACTCACTTTCAGCTTTCATGACACGAGCCACAGCCCCATCCAAGAGGTCGGCGAGCGCAGCCAGCAGAAAAATACCGGCCATAGTGGTCAGAAGTTTCGGAGTCACCTCGCCGATTGGCACCATGCTCATACGAAAAATGATAAAAAGCCCGCACGAAAGACTGAATGCCGTAATGACATTCGGAAGCAAATAAATGCGTTTCATTGATTCAAAACATCCTAGTAAAAGGTCAAGCAGCTCAGGTAAGGGTTCGCCTAAATCTTACCAATTTTATCGATTGATGTCTATGCGCTTGAATCCACGCTTATATCCACGAGTATATCCCTACACATTCACGATTTTGTTGGTTGGATCAGTAATATATGGTACATTTAAGACAGAAAAAAATTAATTATAAAGGCCATGCCACATGATTAACCAATCAGAATCGATTGATAAAGCCAAAGAAATTATCGCTTCAGTCAAAGGCACAAATACTCCGATTGATGAATTGAAAAATCAAGCTATTGAGCTTGCGGGGCTTATTATCAAAGAAGCTGTGAGAATACAAACCGAGAGTGAAAAGCAGCAACAAGCGCAGCTGGCGCGTATGATGGAAGACCCACATGGAAAGGCATTTACATCAGCTATGACCGATCAATGCTTTCGCAGCCGTATTCCGTCTCGTACCGCTGACCAGCTTCTATACTTGATTAAAACGATTGGAGTTCCAAAATATTTATCGACTAGCAGACGCATGGGCTTAAGGCTCTTTAAGTGGTTCGGTGGATGGATGCCCAAGCTCTTTGTAGGCATCACAAAAAAATTTTTAAGACAAGAGACCTCGAATTTAATTATTCCCGGTGAAGAAGAGCCTCTAATAAAGCATCTCATCAAAAGGCGTAAAGAAGGCGTACGCATCAATTTGAACCATTTAGGAGAGGCCATATTAGGAGAAGAGGAAGCGAAAAGACGGCTGAACCTTTACCTCGCAGATTTAAAAAATCCTTACATCGAATATGTCTCCATAAAAATTTCAACAATCTACAGTCAAATCAGTTCCATTGCACAAGAACATTCCATTGAAATCCTAGCTGAAAGGTTAAGATCCCTTTACCGCACGGCAAAAGATAACTTGTTTACGCGTGCGAATGGCACACATGTGCAAAAATTCGTCAACCTGGATATGGAAGAATATAAAGATCTCGAGTTTACAGAACTTTTATTTTGCAAAGTGCTTTCAGAACCTGAATTCCACACATACTCTGCAGGAATTGTGCTTCAAAGTTACATTCCAGATGCTTTTAATATGCAAAAGAAAATTACTGAATGGGCAATGCTGCGATGCAATAAAGGCGGCTCACCGATAAAGATACGCATTGTTAAGGGTGCAAATTTGGCTATGGAGCAAGTGGAAGCTTCTTTAAAAAACTGGCATCAAGCCCCCTTCCTTACAAAGATGGAAGTAGATGCCAATTATAAACGCATGCTAGTTTATGGTTGCAAGCCTGAACATTCCAAAGCGGTTGAACTGGGAGTGGCTACCCATAATGTTTTTGACACTTCGCTGGCACTGCTTTTACGTGCGCAAAATAATTTGGAATCCTCAGTAAGCTTTGAAATGTTGGAGGGCATGGCTGACAATGTTCGCAGAGCCTTACAGATGATTGTTGGAGAAATTCTACTTTACTGTCCGGTTTCCAACAAAGATGATTTCCAAAATGCAATGGCATATCTTGTACGGCGTTTGGATGAAAATACTGCTCCACACAATTTCCTACGCCATCTTTTTGGCCTTCGTCCTGGGACAAAGGAGTGGCATAGCCAAGTGGCTATTTTCAGCGAGGCTTGCTCGCAAATCAATATGATTCCCACCGCTCCACGCCGCACACAAAACAGACTGCAAGAACCTGCTACGCCCGATCTCTTTTCTGCATTTGACAATGAACCCGATACCGACTGGTCCCTTCCTGACAATATCGAATGGTCAAAATCAATTATTTCGAATTGGGAAAACCGCTCTATCCCCCCCATTCCTATAGCGATCGGAGGCAAAAGAATTTTGTCTGAAAATGAGGGTAAAGGGATAGGATGTTCTCCCTCTGCCCCTTCAAAAGAACTCTATCGATACTCTCTTGCAGACAGTTCTGAAGTAGATCTGGCAATAACAACTGCCTTACACGCCCAAAGTGAATGGAGCAAGACTACTCCGGAAGCCCGATCAGTCTTGTTGGCAGAAATTGCAAAACACTTACGTGCTAATCGCGCCGAGCTCATAGGTGCAATGATGCTTGATGGTGGAAAAACAATTCAAGAGGCTGATAGCGAGGTATCTGAAGCCATCGACTTTGCAGAATATTATCGCCGTAATATCGAAGAAGTTTACTGTCTTGAAGATGTTCAATGGAACCCAAAAGGCACAGTGCTTGTAACTCCTCCATGGAATTTCCCCTGTTCAATTCCTGCCGGGTGCATCTTAGCTGCACTTGCAACGGGAAATACAGTGATCTTTAAGCCTTCACCGCAAACAGTGCTTGTGGGATGGTTGCTAGTGCAAGCTTTTTGGAAGGCTGGAATTGATGAGAGCATCTTACAATTTCTAACCTGCGATGATGAACCAACTGGCAGCGCTCTTATTAAAGACCCGCGCATTGCCGCTGTGCTGCTAACAGGGGCAACAGCCACAGCAAAAGAATTTCTAAAAATTCGCCCTGCGCTTGATCTCATCGCTGAAACCGGCGGTAAAAACAGCATGATCATTACAAGCCTTTCAGACCGCGATCTGGCGATTAAGGAACTCATCCAATCGGCATTTAGTCATGCAGGGCAGAAATGCAGCGCATGCAGCCTTGCGATCCTAGAGGCTGAAGTTTATGACGATCCTCACTTCAGAATGCAGCTTCGCGACGCAGCTGCCAGCCTTTCTGTGGGTAGCCCATTTTCGCCTCAAACGAAGGTGAATCCTCTTATCGATAAACCTGGCGACGTATTACAGCGCGGGCTGACCCAGTTAGATGAAGGCGAGGAATGGCTGCTAAAGCCTATCCAAAGTACCGACATTGAAAACCTCTGGAGTCCAGGCATAAAACTGGGTGTCAAAAAAGGAAGTTTTACCCATCAAAATGAGCTGTTTGGACCTGTGCTCGCCTTAATGCGTGCAGACAATCTTACACATGCCATTAAATTGGCAAACGACACACCCTATGGCTTAACGGCAGGCCTACAGTCTTTAGATCCGCGTGAACAGGCTCTTTGGTTGGATAAAATTGAAGTGGGCAATTGTTACATTAATCGAACAATTACCGGAGCTATTGTCCAACGTCAGCCTTTTGGAGGCTGTAAGGCCAGCTCTTTTGGCAAAGGTGCAAAGGCGGGTGGGCCCAATTTTTTGATGCAGCTTATGCAGTGCAAAGAGATTAGCATTCCTAAAGAAAAGGGCAAGCTTAGCGATGCAGTCTCGGCCATTGCAGAGTCAATTCCTGAAAATGCATTCACTCCCGAGGAACTTAATCTGTGGCAAGCTAGCGCAGGTAATTATGCCTATTTTTGGAATGGCTATTTTAGCAAAAGCCATGATCCTTCAAATCTTGTGGGTCAAGATAACCTGCTAAGCTATCGTCCACAAAAAAAAATTACTGTAAGAGCCCAAGAGAAGGATCTGATTGTTGATTTATGGCGTATCGTGGCTGCAACTGTTACAGTGGGCTGCCCATTGGAAATAAGTGGCTCTGAAACAGTTCTTAAACGGCTAT
>JACCVN010000464.1 GCA_013698165.1 Parachlamydiaceae bacterium
GGAATCCCCCTTTACGAAAATATCGGGACCTGGAAAGTTATGTAGAAAATTTGGCATAACTCGCGAGCATAATTATCTAGATTTGACTACCAACCCAGAATTTTATCTCCTCGATGCTCCTATCTCAAAAAATATTGTTGCGACCCCGCGTATTGGGATTTCCAAAAATAGTGAAATTTCTTGGCGTTTTGTCTGTGATGATTGAATGAATTAATCGATATGTGAGCCTATGTTCAGGCTCGAGCCCGTATCTTTGTTTGATGCTAATTACAGCTCACAATCGGCGGTATTTCCCTCATTCTTTCTGCAAGGATGATTAGGTGTGATAGGGTGAAGACAATGTAACAGCAAAGTTTTACCGATTTTAAGAATGAAATGAAGCCACCAAGATAGTAGAATGGAAAAAATCAGGTAGCGGTCATTAACTTTACGAGCTGGTGTACCACCACGAGGTTCGCCCATCTCCAGCAAAGATCAGCGTAAGTTAAAGCAATAGTATAACAGCATTCTGTTCCTTCTAATGGCAGGAAAATAAGTTGGGGAGTAATGCTGTAGAGACAAAGTGAAGAAACCATTAATAAAGGGAGTCTAATTTTTTTTCCCTTTTCTCTGCCATTTCACCTTCAAAATAAGCTAGACGGTGTTTATCTCGGATAATAAATTATGTTCCGCCGAAGTCCAATTTTGCCGACCGCATGCGGAAGCCACCTTCAGAGATTTATCTCATCAAGATTTGCCCTATAGACGATATATACTGCCCTTAGCTCAACCTGAGTTTAGCACACCACCACATCTCAATTATCAGCAAGTGGGCATTTTTATTTCACGTTTGCTACATTTGATCGTATATGAAGAATCCGTCAAAACCATATAAATAATGTATTGAATTTACCTACGATTTCTTGATAATGATAAAATCTATAAATTCTTTAAAATTTATGAATATGCTCTTAAAAATGAGATCTGTGTGCGTGCTAAGGAAAGTAGCTCGACATATAAATGACGAGCTACTTTTTGAAAGTCACAAATTAATGTGCATTACGAGTTCTAGGACGTGCTTTTGACGGCCTAGCAGCAGTCTTCGCCGCTTTAACAATTGGCGCCGCAGCGGTTTTCAATTTGCTTTTAATGCCTGTACGGCCGGTAGCTCTAGTCGCTCTTTTAGTAGCGGCAGAGGAACTTTTAAAGCCGTTGACAATTTTATCTCTAAGAGATTCCCCAGAGGATGGCGCCAGCATAAGTGCGGCTGCGACACCGATGGCACTCCCAATAAGGGCTCCTATAATAAATTCATCGGATGATTTTGAGATCATGGGATTATCTCCTATTTTGCAACGAATTGTATACGCGAAGGCCTAAGGATGCCCAATCGACGATATTGTTCATATGGTGACCATTGCCGCTTTTTTTCTTAGGAGATTGAAAATTATCGAGAATTGTCACTAATGTTTCTTTCCAATCGCCAATTTTGTCTTCAAAATTCTCTTTTCCTTTATGGATATCCTGGATAACTTCTTTGGCACTGTCACACATCTCATCGTATTTATCCCCAAATTGCTCACGAAGTCTAGTTCCTGATTGAGGAGCCAGCAAAAGACCTGCCAATGTTCCAAGAACAACCCCTGAAAGTCCTCCTACCAGTAGTTTATTCGATGAATGTTCAGGTTCAACACCATGGATAAGGTCCATAAAGCGTTGAGCGTAATCTTTGACATCATCGACATATTCATGCGTTTGGTTGTTAAGGCTATTATAGCCATTAACGATATCTTCTTGGAGTTCACAGCCTGATTTTCTCGCTAAAAACAGAGCGCAAATTCCTCCAATGCATCCTCCAATAAGAGCACCTTTTAACATGTCATTGTTTTTCATAATTACTTCCTCCTTAAATAATTGGCACCTACTTTTAGGCTAGCTAAAAGTAAGTCGGTGAGAGCATCTGAACTTTCTTCACTATTTAAACGTTCTCTACTGAAACGTTTTTCATGCAAATAATTTTCGCGGAAACGTAAGGATTCTTCTTCGACAACATCTCCAAAGTTTGCGATGGATTGAATAGTAGAATCCATCTTTCGCATTTTAACGCTTAGCTCATAAGTCAACACGTCAACTTTGTGAAGAGTATGTTGAAGTGAGATCAATGTGCGATATATATAAAATGCCAAAATTGCAAATATAAATAAAGCTATAAGCGAAATAATTTCAAAAATCATAGAAAACCTATCAACTTAATTTGATTGCTATAGCTCAATACTGATCGATGAATTGATGATTGTCAATCTAAAATATCCCCAAAGGACTTTGTACATTGCTGATAGAAATTTATAGGGTACAAAACTATCAATTTACCCTGAGGCGGCTTCTTCATTGATACCAGATGCAAATAGTGAGCCATCAGCAATTTTTGTTAGCAGTTTATCTGCTGCCCCTTCCTCCTTAAGAGTTTCTTGGAGCAGATCTGCAACTTCATCATCAAGTTTCAGATGTTTGGCAAAGCTGCGTAAAGTTCCATAGATGGCTATTTCACAATGTTCAACCATCTGAGCAGAGGCAATAATTGCCGCATCTAAGATTGGAGATTGGGGTTTATTTTTTAGAAGTTCCTCTCCCTGTTTTAAAATGCCTTCCATGGCAATATTTTTTCTTGCTTGAGGGGTTATGTTTAAGATTCTGAAAATTTGTTCTAGTCTTTCAACTTGGTTTTCAGTTTCTTCCAGGTGTGTAGAAAGAGCATTTTTCAAATCCTCTATTTCAGCTAACTTGATTAATTTTGGCAGGGTATCAAGGATTTGCTTTTCAGCTCCAAGCATAGTTTCTAATTGTGTTATAAATAATTCTTCAAATTCTTTATTTTTCATGATTATCTCATTAAATGATTAAGATTTAAAAAATTATTCATGACTGTAAAATATACAGTCATGAATATTCGCTCTATTTTCTG
>JACCVN010000552.1 GCA_013698165.1 Parachlamydiaceae bacterium
TTTTCATGGGTTAGTAACCATTTTTTTCGCATGAGACCTCCACCATATCCACCAATTTCGCCATTTGCATTGATTACTCGATGACACGGAACAATAATGGCTAATTGGTTTGCTCCATTTGCTTGAGCAACAGCTCTAACAGCTGAGGGGCGCTCAATAGCAATAGCAATATCAGAATACGATCTTGTATCGCCGGGTGGAATTTTTTGTAGTTCTTCCCAAACCCGTTTTTGAAAGGGAGAACCCAGAAAAAATAAAGGTGTTTTAAATACTTTTAGAGTGCCATCAAAATATTTTTTCAATTCACCTTCAATTAAACTAATGGGCTTTGTGTGCCCTGGAATAATTGCAGATTTAGTTTTTTGTCGAATTCGCTCAACCTCTCTTTCAAGACCTCGACGATCCACAAACTCTAAAAGGTAAAGAGCATGTTCATCTGCGATAGCAACCATTGGCCCAAGGATTGTATCAAGCCATGCAGCTTTAAGAACTTTGCTATTTCCACTTTTGGAAGGAGGCATACCCATTATGCGTGTAAAAGCATCTCTAAATCCACTGCCAGATTCATAACCAGTAGAAAGCTGAGCTTCAATGACAGCATCGCCATTTCTAATTTGTTTCATGGCCAATCCCATACGCCTTGCACGGGCATATTCAACAAATGTCATCCCAAATCGCTTTTTAAACTGTCGTCGAGCAGTTGACTCATCAATACATATTTCCTTAAAGTCATTATCTTTCCAGCGTTTTTCGGGATTTTTCTCTACAGCTTCTACAAGAGTTTGAACGAGTTTAGAAACATGATTAGGATGCGAGAGGGGTCTACAGCGTTTACAGGGTCTAAATGATGCCAATAGTGCTTGCTTTGCATTTTCAAAAAACTCACAGTTTTCAAATTTTGGTTTGCGAGCAGGACATGTGGGTCGACAAAATACCCCAGTAGTTTTAACACCCACAAAAAAAATGCCTTCATACTGTGTTTTTTTATGAAGTAGTGCTTGGTAAAATTCAACTTTTTGTTCGTTTGTGATCACGTTTGTTCTCTGGTACGATTAATTTCATATGCATTATATAAAATCGGCCAAAAGATGCCGCCGAAATTCAGGCATTGATTTTTTTTACTAATTAAATCGTGTAGATTTTTAGTCAGTAATTCTTAGAAAATTTCTTAAGTGATTGAGGATAAAATATTTAACGTTACCTAGGTAGCAAAATTTCCTCAAAGTTTCTTAGGAAAATTAAATAAAAACACATAAAGGAAAACTTCTATTGAAAAATGATTATTTTGTATGCAGCAGAGAAGGGAACTTGTCTGCATACAACATGCGTTAGGAAAGATCGTATTAGCTCTTAATGCATTAGAAGCTCTTCTATTGTTTCTGCACCTATATTTCGGGCATGAACTTTTGGCCTTTTTTTCTAAAATAATCTGAGGAAGGCACTCGACTAAAGCATCAAAATCTGCGGGTATACAGCTCATAGAGATGTCAACGCCGCTAAAAATGTTCTAGCTCTCGGACTAGATAGCTTGGTAGAAATACCTAGAAGCCTTCGCCTTCAGGCGAGGGGGTAGTCAAGAATTGGTCTCTTGTAATTTCCCATACCAAAAAACCCAAAAACAAGTGAATTTTAAATGAATAGCGCTTATATTAAAGAGAATAGATTTTTGCTGGTTTGTTTTTTTAAATAAATTTTATGAAATCAGGTTTTCTGGGGTAACTTATCGTAATTATCTCACATAATTTCTAGACGTGTTTTTCTCTTTCAATTACAATTAAAGTATCAGGAATGTCAACTGAATGTGAACATACCAACTATAAGTATGTTTTATGGAATTATAATCCAAATGTTTTGGGGCGATCATTCGCCACCGCATTTCCATGCTTTGTATGGCGAGCATGAGGTATTGATTAATATTCAAACTCTTGAAGTCATGAAAGGGTCAATGCCTGCTCGAGCTTTGGCGTTAATTCTAGAGTGGGCATTTTTACATCGTAAAGAATTGAAGGAGGATTGGACTTTATGCGAAAAAAATCAATCGTTGAAGAAAATAGCACCTTTGAAATAGCAGCCGTTGCGCCTTGGAGATTAACGTCAGTAATCCCCTTGCCCAATTATGTTTTAGAAGTAAAATTTGTCGATGGGCTACATGGTTTTGTGGAAATGAAGGGCTTGATTATGAGTGATAGGGCCGGTGTTTTTGCTTCACTCAAAAATGTAGCGCTTTTTAAAAAGGTGTACCTTAGTTACGGAGCTGTAACTTGGCCCGGAGAATTAGATCTTGCACCCGAAGCAATGCATAGCGAAATCAAGCAGAATGGCATTTGGATTTTAAATTAAATTTGGCTGCCAGGGCCGAATGCTTTTGACAGTATATGTCGGAGTTAGATATTTTCCAAATGTAATCATTAGTAAAATAGACACCTATGTCATTTGAATCGATGACCAAAAAAAACTCCGGGGTCGGAAAAACATCTGAATTCCTCCAGACATTGAATGCCGTTCGAAGTCTTCTAGTAAAATAATAGAACACAGAAGATTACCAGAAAAAATTGAGCAAATTTCCCACCCCTCTTCCTTCTAAGACATGAAAATATTGAGAGTTACAGCCAATTAGCATAAAATTCTGCTTTTATTAGGAATGGTATGCAAGAGAATCAAAAATTCAGCGATTACCTTTTCTTTGCCGATGAAAATCTTGATCATGGGCTCACATCTATTAACCCTGAAAATCCTGTGTTTGTTTTGGTTTTTTGCATCTTCAAAAAATCTAATTTACATATCGATAGTGAAACAAGTGATCACTAAGTTGAAGTTGGATTTTGGGGGACACGATCTCCTTTTTAACGAGGAAATTCGTTTGAAGTTTTTATCTGAATTAAATAATGTTATTGAAAGCAGTCCTTTTTCAGTTATAGCGACAGCGATTGATAAGAGAAATTTGAAGAAGGATTATCCAAATTCAGATAATCCCTATTTGATTGCTTGGGATTCTGCCTGGAACATGCCTATACATTTCTGAAGGAAGAGAATTAACTTAAGCATCTCACACATATTGTTGTTGAATGTAGGGGGAAAACTGCAGACCAAGATGTGGAGCTTGCCTTCAGGAGAATTTCTGATCAGGCCAGTCGACAAGGTGAACAATATCCTTTTGATATCAAGTTTGCCAATAAGTAAAACAAATAGCTGATTTAGTCGCAGATCCGATAGCTCGATATGTTGTCCGACCAGAACAGCCAAATATTGCATTTGAAGTGGTGAAGAAGAAACTTTTGGGATATCCAAAATACATGGGAATGGGATTGAAATATTACCCCTAGAAAGCGAAAAGCCCCGGTATACACCGAGGCAGGACGCCGAGCGGGAACTCCTGATCCTTGTAATCCCATTATACAGAAAACAAGAGAAAAGACACCGATTACTTTTTAGATTGCCAAAATGAAAGGAGGAAAAAGGCGCATAATGAAAAAAAAATTCATCTTAGTCACTATATTTTTTACAATATTTTTGGACTTTTTTAACTTAGGTTTGATCTACCCCATATTTACCTCGCTTGTCTTTGAAGGAAATGGGGATTTTGTTTCATTAGGCT
>JACCVN010000023.1 GCA_013698165.1 Parachlamydiaceae bacterium
ATTTCAGCGCAATTTGGATTATCGTTGCCAACTCTTGGATGCAAACACCTGCCGGTTATCATATTGTTGGTGAGGGAATGGATGCCCGAGCAGAAATCATCGATTTTTGGGCGATGGTCTTTAATCCCTCCTCAATGGACCGTTTGGTTCATAGCGTTATTGGTGCATGGCTTTCCGGCGCTTTTTTGGTCATTAGCGTAGCTGCCTTTTACATGCTGCGAGGACGCCACCTTGCATTTGCAAATGCTTCGATGAAAGTCGCTCTTGGAATTGCTCTTGTTGCAGTGCCGCTGCAAGCCATTAGCGGAGATTCGAGCGGGCAGGTTGTTGCGAAGCATCAACCAATGAAACTTGCTGCAATGGAAGGATTATTTCATACCGAAAAGCATGTGCAGCTTACCCTATTTGGGATTCCCAACGTTGCTAGGGAGAGTATCGATTATCAATTGGCAATACCCGGAATGCTTAGCTATTTGAGTTTTAGGGATTTCAATGCCGAAATTAAAGGTCTTGATCAGGTTCCAAAAAGCGATTGGCCTAAGGTAGGAGTCGTATTTTCTGTTTTTCGTTTGATGCTTGCCATGTGGGGAGCGATGCTGCTTTGCACTCTTTTGGGGGCCTATTACTGGTTTAAAGGACGTTTAGATCAAAACGTGTGGGTGCTAAGGCTAATGACAGTTTCTGTACTTTTTCCTCAAATTGGCAACCAGGCCGGCTGGATGGTCGCGGAAATGGGACGCTATCCATGGATTGTTTACGGGCACTTGAGAATATCCGAAGGACTTTCCAAATCTGTCACAGCAAATCAAATATTGGGTTCGATCATTATGTTTGGGATTGTGTATTTTTTTCTTTTTATTCTTTTTGTTTATATTTTAAATGAGAAAATTAGTCATGGTCCAGAGGATATCGTAGATAGTCCCATATATCCACGGCATGAAGAATATACTCGACATAGCTGAATCGGAGAAATTTCGGCTGCGCGAAAGCTCTCAGATTCAGCTATGTCGAGTATATATGGAGAAATAAATGGAAAATATTTATAGCGATTTTCAATTCATTTGGTTTAGTGCTTTTGTTATTCTTTTAACAGGGTATGCGATTTTAGACGGCTTTGATCTAGGTGTGGGCATGCTGCATCTATTTTCTAAAGAGGATCGAGATAGACGTATAATGATCAATGCGATTGGCCCCCTTTGGGATGGGAATGCGGTTTGGCTTGTGACGTCCGGCGGTGCCCTTTTCGCCGGATTCCCTCAGGTTTATGCGACCATATGCTCCGGGTTTTATTTTCCGGTGATGTTCCTGCTTTCTGGTTTAATCTTTAGAGCCGTGGCTATCGAATTTCGTAGTAAGCAGACAATGCCGTGGTGGCGATGGACTTGGGACATTTTATTTAGTTTGGCAAGCCTCATGATCGCCATGACTTTAGGATCGATTATAGGTAATTTAGTGCGTGGAATCCCCCTCGATGTACATGGGGAGTTTATCGGAGATCCTTTTGATTTTATTAATGCTTATGCGGTATTGACCGGCATCTTGACGTCAGCTCTTTTCATTATGCATGGCTCTATCTACCTGATGATGAAAACTGAGGGTGAACTGCATGAGCGTTTACGAGCTTGGGTTAATCCGGCAATCATTTTTTTCATTCTCTGCTATGCTACCACAACAATGGCTACACTCATTTATATGCCTCATATGACTGAAGCGATGAAACAGCGACCAATATTCTTTTTACTGGGATTAGTGAATATTTTAGCCATTGCAAATATTCCTAGAGAGATCAATCGCGGAAGGGATTGGCGGGCATTTTTGTCTTCATGCGTAAATATTGTTTGCCTGCTTGCTCTCTTTGGGCTAGGGACGTATCCTAATGCTGTGCGTGCGATTAATGATCCTGCCAATCTCAGTTTGACGATCTATAATTCATCATCATCATTGGCAACTCTAAAGATTTTGTTAATCATGGCTATCATTGGGCTTCCATTAGTTATTTCGTATACGAGCGTGATCCATTGGATTTTTAGAGGCAAAGTTAAACTCGATTCAACAAGTTATTAAATTCAAAGAAGGGGAGTGAATGTTTAAACCAAATATAGATAACTCCGGGCGCATACTCAGACTGGTGATTGCCATCATTTTGTTGATATATGCCATCGGATATGGAAGTTGGCTAGCTTTACTTGCCTCTGCCTTCGTGTTTTTTGAAGCGTTACGCGGCTGGTGCGTCTTTTACCAACTTATGGGCAAAAATAGCTGCCCAATTGACCCTAATCACAGGGATT
>JACCVN010000043.1 GCA_013698165.1 Parachlamydiaceae bacterium
ACCATACCCTTGATAAAAAATCGACTTTATTCAGGGAAAAATAGCAAAAAAATTTTTTTTGGACAGATTTTTATGACAATGAAGCCGCTATGACATACAAATTATACAGTCTACAAAATTAAATTAAATACACGCTAACAGTCAAAACGCATAGACATTATTATCAAACTCGTTGACTTTAATTTTTTATAACCATACAATGCTTAAAAACTCTAATAACTAAGTAAACAGGTACTCTTAATGATTAATTCTTCAAGCACGGCAATCCCGCCTGGCTCATTTGTGATTTCTTCATTACCCAGTACCCAAACTCATAAAGCATTGTTATTAGAAGATACTAAGAAACTCATTATAAAAAATTGTAATCTTCCTGAAATGAAAAAATTTAGAGGTATATCAAGTGGATGGCAGCATTCGGTAGACCAAAAAGAGCAATGGTATTGTGTCAAAGAACTTTTAAATATTTCCAGATCTTCGATCAACCATAATGAACAAGAGAATTCCTATAAGGATCAGGTTAAAAATTTCTTTTCAAAAACGAAGGGTCAAGCAAAAACATGTTTCGAAGATTCCGCTATTACGTCTTCATTGAGAAGAGGGATCGACACTTTACTTTCCAGTGAAAAAATCGAAGATATTACTACCCTCCGCAAGGTCTGCAAGGCGAGAGATACAATTATTGTATGGAATATTCTGGAAAAACAAGCACAGGTTGACTCTAGGAAGGCTCCCAAGCTCTCGGAAATAACTTCAATTGAAAACCTTCTATCGCAAGCTAAAGGCTTCAATGCGTGGTTTCAAAGTCATCAAGAACAGCTTTCACGTTTTGTAACTCTTAATCTTAATAACAATAAGTTGACTTCGCTACCGCCAGAAATTTGGCTGTTAACAAACCTAACCTCGCTCGGGCTTGCACAAAACCAGCTAGCTTCGCTACCTAATGAAATCAAGCAATTAAAAATGCTTACGTCCCTTGAACTTAGAGGCAATAATTTGACATTCCTGCCGTCTGATATTGGGCAGTTAGGGCAGCTTCAAATACTTATTGTTAATGACAATAAGCTCTCTAACTTACCTGCGGAAATTGGACAATTATCACAACTTACGAGTCTTCAAGCCTGCAATAACCAGATAACCTTTTTGCCTGCTCAAATTGAAATGTTAAAACAGCTCCAAGTTTTAGAACTTCACAATAACAAGCTCCTCTGCTTGCCGGCGGAAATTGGACAATTATCACAACTTGTCAATCTCGACCTTTCAAACAACCGGTTGAAACTCCTTCCGGAACAATTTGCACAGTTGTCAGGACTTAAGTCTCTCTACATACAAAACAATCATCTAAATTGCCTACTCGCCATTTGTCAACTAACGGATCTCGAAAACCTTAATCTTGAGAGCAATGAACTATTTTCTATTCCTACAGAGATTGGAAAGCTATTCAACCTCCATTGCCTTAACCTTAGAAATAACAAGTTACCCTTACTGCCCTTCTCAATGGAAAAGTTAACGCAGTTGAAAGAGCTCGATCTTGCCAACAATGTGCTTACTTTGTTGCCAGTGGTTATCGGTCAATGGGTGCAGCTTGCGGAACTTGACCTGTCAAACAACAAGCTTACTGAATTACATGATGTCTTAAGTCAAGTGATAAACCTTACTGATCTCGACGTTTCAAACAATGAGCTGACAACACTTCCGAGCAAAATGGAAAAGTTGATCAATCTGCGAAATCTTAACTTAGCCAATAACCTTATAACTTCATTACCTCCGGTTATCGGTCAAATGCAACAGCTTCGAGAGCTCAATCTTAAGGACAATCATATGTCGTTGTCAAAGCCTGAAATACGGCAGTTATTCCAAATTGATAAATTTACTTTTTAGTGGAGGTGGCCTGCTGCTGAATGTAGGCTTGCGTCTTGCGGCAAGAGTGAAGGTGAGTGAAAGGCGGCATAAACACTTCGCTGGCTCCTGCTGCGAGACGCAGCAGGCTACATTGCTGCAGACTACATTTTAGTAGGCTATTTGGCGGCTATTGTTTCTGACAAAAAAAGGCCCTAACAATCAAAGACTGTTAGGGCGTAAGCAAAAAGCTTGGCAGCGACCTACTCTCCCACACTCTTGTGTGCAGTACCATCGGCGATGAAGGGCTTGACTTCTGAGTTCGAAAAGGGATCAGGTATTTCCCCTTCTCC
>JACCVN010000044.1 GCA_013698165.1 Parachlamydiaceae bacterium
AAAGCCCCGTGGTTTGCCGATCGTAAAAGAGGCTGTATTGACTAATACAACCCCTTTTACGATCGACAAACCACGGGAGCTTTCACGCTAGAAATAGCCGAAAATTCTACCTTGACAGTGTACTAGGCTGCTGCAAGAAGCAGCAACCTAAACTTTTTTATCCCGCAGGGGGTGGGGGAGGAGGCGGAGGGTTGCTTGCAACATGCAGTTTTTCCATCAATTGATTGTACAACGACTTGATCAAATCGACCGCAGAAGCTGCCCAAGACTTAAGAATTTCAAATTGCTCAGGAAAGTTATCCCACAGCAAATAGAACAAAATTCCAAAAAAAATGAAATTGAGGATGAATCTCATATAAACCTCCTAAGCGTGAGAAATGAGTCTCAAACTTTATTTTAACAAAAAACCTATTTAAACTTCTTTTTTTACCATACCCTTGATAAAAAATCGACCTTATTCATGGGAAAATAGCAAAAAAAAATTTTTTTGACAGATTTTTTATCCTTGGCACTAAGCCTTACAGTTCTCTCATTCCTACAAGTTTAATAGATTTATGATGTTTACAATCAAAGTATAAAGCAAGTTATTGTAGCTTAACGTATAATTCAGGACCCTAGGAAACTTCTTGAGGGTGTCTACAATTTTTTCATTAACTCATTTGACTTCTTGAAGTATCCACCTTATTTCATTTTCATTTGCACTCAAGAGTGAAGAAAATATGGTATATTTATTATATATAGGCCATTGCTTGGATAGCATAATAAATAATTGCTCGCTAAGATTAGTTTCATCAATAGATTTTAAAAAAAAACATGCCGCATCTCTGCGACTCACTGTTCCCATTCCCATCAACTCATTTAGCAACGGATCTTCACCAGCCCAATTTTCATCTTGGTTTGCAGGCTTGGGAACATCATGATTAGTTTGAACTAAAAATTTAGGATTTTCAAGCGGATCAGTAAAATTTCGTGAATGCTTAGAATCTCTGCCTCTTTCAATAACAATTCCTTCGTCAGGCTTCACACCTGATAAAATGAAATAACAAGGTCCAATTAATTCTGTCGTTTCAAGATTTGAAACTGCGCCAGAGAAATCAATTTCATGCTCCAAAGTATAACGCAGTAAAATTGATGCAGACCATCCATCTCTAAATGCAAATTGTGAAATATTATGTACAATTTCCCATCCAAACGAACCTGTACCAGGAGTTTTTCTATAGTTTAAGGCAACCGCATAGGCATTGGGCTTCATGGCTGTAAATAATCCTACTTGCCCAAGAAACTGTATCGATCTAAAAATTTGGTGGCCCTCTTTTTCAAATGAAACTTCTATAGCAAATTTTTTAAAACTTTCACCTTCCCAATCTAAGTTTCTATAAAGTGTAGGTCCATTCTCTGTTTGATATACCCCACTTGTGCAATAGGTGCTAAAATCATATCCAATATTTAATAGAAAAAGATCTTCTTCTCTAAAACCTCTAAGAGCTTCTCCATCCATCCGTTCTACTAATGCATCCGCAAGACCTTTCATTTCTGCTCGCAAATCTGCAAACCACTCAGAATCCGTGTCCATCGAGGCGTACCAACCATAGGACATAATGAGTTCACGCACCCATGTAAAACCTAAGATATAATTGACATCGATCATTGACTGATCAATCATAGCAGCATAATTGCGCAAATCTTCTTTTTCATACTGGTTCACTAACGCTGTCCAACGATTTTCAGGTGCTAATGAAAGGTCTACTTTATATACAGCAAACAAATTGAGATGCAAAACAACAGCACAAATAAATAAAATAAAAACACTTCTCATGTAAAAACCCCAATAAGAATTAATATAATTCTTTACTATACCAAATCGGCTAATACAAATCAATACCTGAAATTATTTAATAATAATATAACCTACTGAAAGGAACTATCATATTAATATGCTGTTAAAAACTATGGCCTACTGGGTCTTGTAGCAGGAAATATTTTTAACTTGAAATGCATGAAAAAGTTCTACCCACGAATGCGGTGAAAGTGTGTATTCACATGCGCAAGCATGTGGATAAGTGCCAAATTTAATTTAGCCGTAATGATGGAATAAGAGCATCAAGTTTCTGTCGCATTCGCTGCTAGAACTTATAATTATGAATTTACAAAATAACTTTTGGTGCGAGACACAGCAGGACACAATTTACGGGAATTTTCTGACAAAAAAAGGCCCTAACAATCTTTAGACTGTTAGGGCGTAAGCAAAAAGCTTGGCAGCGACCTACTCTCCCACACTCTTGTGTGCAGTACCATCGGCGATGAAGGGCTTGACTTCTGAGTTCGAAAAGGGATCAGGTATTTCCCCTTCTCC
>JACCVN010000107.1 GCA_013698165.1 Parachlamydiaceae bacterium
GCCCCATGGTTTGCCGATCGTAAAAGAGGCTGTATTGACTAATACAACCCCTTTTATGCTCGACAAACCACGGGAGCGTTCACGCTAGAAATAGTCGAAAATTCTACCCTGACAGTGTACCAGGGCAGTATATTTTAAAGACCATTGAAATTGATCCGACAATTCGTTCAGGCCCTCAGGAATATCTTAACGATTTTGGAGTCTTCAAATTCTGCTGTTTAAGAGGGATTGACTTTAAAAAAATTCAAAGAGATTCCGATTCCTTTTTATCGCAAAAGAGAAGCAAAAATTGAAAAATTTTCATTTTCTTGTGTAAAAATTCAAAAAATTTACACCTGAAAGTTTTTTAGATTGTGCAAATTCAAAAAATATTTATTAATGAGACCTGTATTGAAACATCATAATTCAGGAGCGTTTTTGTAACTGTTTCTTTTTAAAAATGTTATGTTTCGAATTTATATTTAGGGGGGCTTATGTTTACAGGTTCATCAATAGTTACTGGTTCAACCAGAGCTGCTCAAAATCCAGAATTTCTTAATGAGCTTACAAAAGCAATCGGGCTAAAAGAAAAAGAAGAATGGCAAAACAATAATTCCACTCTACATCATAAAGTTCATTTATTTGAAATAAAAGATGTTGAGCATGAACCTAGCGAAATTCTTTCAAAATTGTACGAATTGAAAAAAAAGTATAGAGATCAAACCTTTGTAGCTTCAGCTACTGCAGGATGGAAAACTAAGAAAACAATTCCCTTGGGTGGAATCATCTCTGATGAGCAAAAAAAACAAAGAATGGATGAAGAATATGGCCAATCATTTTCATTATCGGAATATTCAACAGGAACAAATGAAATAGAATTAAAATTAAGGGTCGCAAGAGAAGCTCAAAAAATAATTATTAAAGAGAAAGGAGATCGCAAAGTTTGTAAAGTTACAGGTGGTGTAAGGATTACAGATGTAGAAAAACACCTTTCCAAGCTAGGATATGCCACTTCACCAAATATGTCCACTTTACAGTTTGCAACATTTGCAGGACTTACTGCTAACGGAGGTTATGGGCCATCAAGAGAACTTCGAGCCACGTCAACGAATATAATAAAAATGAAGATAGTTAACCCTTTGGGCCGTGAACTAACGCTTTCAGATAAAAGAAATCCTAAATTATTTAAAGTGTTAAGAGATTGTCATATTGGAGTTTGTTTTGTAAAAGAACTCTCTTTTGAAATAGAACCAAAATTTTTAATGAAACGGCACAATAGACTTTTCAATGATGTGCCTACGCTAAGAAATGAAATGACAAAGAACAATTTCATCGACGAAGAACATTTTATTGCAATGTATATTCCTGTTGATATTGAAAAAAATGGAGATCATTTTCCTAGAATTCGTATTATAAATTTAAAAAGAACTGATGAACTCCCAGAAGATATACAAACCGAAGAAGAGGAGCTTAATACTGATTATTTTAATTTAATGGAAACAGAGATAGGGGAAGAGGCTATTAAAGTAATTACAAAACATAAGAAATTTAACAAATATTCCCCCTTTATACATAAGAGTGCCGCAATTAAAACTTATGGAACTAAAAAGGAAAGTGTTGAAATTAACTATTCTCGAAAGATATTACATCCATTTAAAACTTACACTGACGAAGAAATTCGCGATGTTAATTTCTTGATACAGGTGGAAAATGTTGAGCATGCTCGTGAGGTGATGCTAGATCTTTTACAGCTAACCGAAGATCGATTGAAAGAGGTCGCTAAGGAAAAGAAATATCCCCTTCTTAATGCCTTTGGAAGGTATCTCAAGGGAATTTATTATCCCGAAGGAGAAGGTGGAATCGCTCCAACTGCTGTAGAAAAGGAACATCAAAGTATCCTTTCTTTTGAATTTGTGTCTTATGAACCACATGCACAAACAAAAGAATTCAAAGATCTTGTTATTAGTGTCCAAAAATACTTGGATAGCAAGGGCTTATCGGTTAATTATCACCCTGGCAAGCACTTTCCTGAGGACATTCACACTCTGAACGACATTTATAAGGGAAAAATAAGAGAACAAAGGCTTAAAAATTTTCAAGAAGCAGTCTATACTTTACATGAAGGCGATATTGAATTTTCTACATTATTAAGCTCTAAGAAAAAAGAATTTATTGGGCTTAAGGAACCCCGCCAAAAAGTAAATTTTGAAGAGCTTGAGGTTATTCATCTTTTCACTAAAAAGCAAGAAAAGGATACATTACAAGCTATCTTTAATTGTGCCATAAAAGATGAGGAGTTGCATGCAGCAACTATCAAGAAAGTGGAAAAGGATTTGAATAAGCTTTAGATCTTATGGCTATTAATATTGCATTATGCCCCGAATGGGGCTAATTGTGTAGAGCCCATAGTGTAGTCTCGATAGGGACAAACTATGGGTAGGGAATATTTGAATATAAGTCCCGAAGGGGCGGCTTGTGAAGCTCAGTACACC
>JACCVN010000114.1 GCA_013698165.1 Parachlamydiaceae bacterium
TGCTTTTTCTTACCAATGTGCCTCCGACAAAAAAACCAAAAGCGGGAATAATCGCCAGATCTTTGAAAATTTGAAAGCATCTTAATACTAGACGGTCATAATTGTTGGTTATCTCTACTTTAGGATGTAAATGCCCAGAGAATACAAACCACTGGTCATGGTGTATAGGAAAATGTGAAAAGTAAAAGGGTTCAATCAGTAAACTCTCTTTATGAATATATAGAGGCCATTCCGGTGGTAAGTTTTTAATAAGGGCATGATCATGATTTCCCAAAATAAGATGTACTTCACATTGTGTTTTATGCAGCCATTCACTGAACTTTTTTTTCACATCCTCTGAAATTCCACTTTGTGCATGAATAAGATCACCAACGATAATACACTTTTCCGCTTTCAATTCGTTCAGCAAGCCCGTAATATTGAGAAGGTCATCATCCATTATTCCTTGGGGAATAGGGATCCCCGCTTTTCTAAACACCGTCCCTTTACCGATATGTATATCTGCAAGGATTACGATTTTTTTCTCTTCCCAGTAAACGGCCTTTTGAGCAAGCAGATGACATGTTTGATCTCGTATCGTTAATTTCATGATTTAATCGTCCAACTTTCCTGTATCGCTGCAATTCTTTCGACTAAGCTTTCCGTGCTGAGCAGATGACTCACTCTTTCAACAAATAGGGTTAAAGAAAAAGGGGTAAATTGCAAAGGATATTTAACTATTAGTTTGGAATTTTGCAATCTTTCAAGAACTTCTTCTAACCTATTTTGTGCAAAATACTTATCTAAAGTTTCTTTTTTAGCCTGCTTTAAAAGCAAATTTTCTGAATCATATTTTTCTAATACATCAAAAAGAAGCCCGGTACTCATTTGTAATTGACGGTTGGACTTATGTTTTCCCGGAAATCCTTGAAAAACTAATCCTGCAATTCGCGCAACCTCTCGAAAAGCTGCTTTGCTGGCTTCATGCAGATTAATAAGACTTTCAAGTTCTTCATGGCACCCAATGCTATTGAACAGTTCAGGTGTAAGTAATTTTTCATCAAAAGGTTTTTTAGAAAGAAGCTCAAGGCCATAATCATTACAACTGGTTACGACAGTGAAGGGCGTCTTGTTAAATAGGCGATGGACTATTATTAGTGCAAGTCCCTCGTGAATGGTTTTTCCTTCAAATGGAAAGAGAAATAAATGCCAACCTTCACGAGATTTTACAATTTCAATAAGAAGTTCATGTTGGTTTGGTAAATGAGACCGAGCCTTTTGCACAGTGAAGATTTCTTTTAAAAGAACATTCTCTTTTTGTATTTCATTCTCATCTATAGCTTTTCTTAAAATATCACCTAATGGCGCTGAGAAAGGTAAGCCTGTACCCCCCCAAACTGCTGCCTGCACATCATTTTCTTTTGTCAAACGTACGTAAGCAGTTAAATCTCGATACTGAATGAGTTTTAATCGTTTACCACCGAAGAAAAAATTATCCCCCGGTTTCAATTGTGATAAAAAAGATTCTTCTATAGTTCCAAGAGATTTTCCTCTCATCAATTTGATCACGGCATAAGAGTCTGAAGTGATAGTGCCAATGTTCATTTTGTGTCGTCGAATGATTTGTGAATCATTAACGGTTAAAAGGTCATTTTGAGGCACCAATTTTCTAAATTCCGAATAACCACTAAAAGCGCTTCCCCCAGTAATTAAAAAGGATAAGCAATATTCATACTCTTCAAAAGTCAGATCGGAAAAACATGAAGTAGTCTTTAATTCATTGTAAACCTCCATTTTATCAATGCCTCCACCAATCGCACAAGTGACAATATGTTGAAGGAGCACATCGTAGCATTTTTTTAAGGGAAAGCGTTTTTCAATAATGTGCTCTTTTATAGCCATTTTATAAGCCTTCATTTCTAAAACTTGAAGCGCATTAGTGGGGACAAGAGAGATGTGGCAAGGTGTAAGAGGGCGATGTGAAGATCGTCCTGCACGCTGTATCAACCTTGCAACACTTTTTGGTGAACCTATCTGAAAAATTTTTTCCACCGCTGGAAGATCGATTCCAAGATCCAAAGCCGAAGTGCAAACGACAAAACTCAATATCCCAGACTTTATATTTTCTTCAATCTCTGTTCTACTTTTTTTATCGATCGAACTATGATGTAGCGCGATCAAGGGCTTCCAATCGGGCTGATCATCAATAATCCCCTGAAACCAGCGCTCAGCTTGTGAACGCGTATTAGTGAAAATTAAGGTCGGCAATTTTGGATCGAGTTTTTTTACTACGTAAGGAAGCATGCGCAAGCCTAGATACCCAATCCACGGCAGCTTTTCGACAGATTCTGGAAGTATCGTTTCTATAATAACTTCTCTTTTCATCTGGGCTGTCACCACAATTGGTGCACGGTCCATGCCTACACAAACGCTTGCAGCCTCTTCTGGATTACCTATCGTTGCCGTTAATGCCCAAATTTGAACGTTTGAACTCCAAGTTTTGATCCGCGACAAAGCTAATTCCAATAAGACCCCGCGTTTTGTTCCCAGGAGCTCATGCCACTCATCCACAATGATCATTTTGAGACATTTAAAATGCAATGCAGCATCTTCTTGGGTAAGCATAAGTGAAAGAGTTTCGGGAGTCGTTAAGAGGATTTCTGGAGGCGATTTTTTCTGACGTTTTTTTTGGGAAGCGGGCGTGTCACCGGTATTTTTTTCAACTCTGTATGGAAGTTTGAGGTCTAAAATTGGCTCTTTAAGGGCTTTTTCAAGATCGTTGGCCAAAGCTTTTAAAGGGGAAATGTAGAGGATTTGAATCCCCATTTCTGGAGACTCATGAAGCTTGGATAATGCCGGTAAATAAGCAGCATAGGTTTTACCTGCTCCTGTAGGGATCGAAATTAGGCCGCTGTTACCTTCATGGATTTCTTTCCATGCCTTTTCTTGATAAGGGAAAAGTGTCCATGCCTTTTTAGAGATCCATTGAAGAATAATATTCTCATTTTTCTTCATCGAGAAAGGCCTTTTTAATAGATTCCAAGGTATCGCATTCAGTAATAGGCTTGTCTTTACGCCAGCGCAAGATTCTTGGAAAGCGAAGAGCGACTCCTCAATTATGCCTATTTGATTTTTGTATCCCCTCAAAACCAATCTCAAAGACATAAAATGCTTTTACTTTTCTAACAGGACCAAATTTTTCTTCTGTGTTTTTTCTAATCCATCGATCTAATTCATTAATTTCCTTTTGGTCTAAACCAGAATAGGCTTTTGCAATAGGAATAAGTTCATTATCTTTCCATACACCAAAAGTATAATCTGTAAAAAGGTTTGCACGTCGCCCTGTCCCAGCTTGGGCGTAAATTAAAACGGCATCTATAGTCATTGGATCAACTTTATATTTCCACCAATAGCCCTTTTGTCTTCCTACACCGTAGAAAGAATCCTTTTTCTTAAACATTAATCCTTCAACCCCTCTTTCGCGGGATTCTAAACGAAGAGTTAAAATGTTTTGCCATTCTAAACCTTCCACAAGCTCAGAAAGAATAATTTTTGAAGAGAGGAAGGTCAAACTTTGAAGAACTGCACGCCTCTCATGCATAGGCAGATTCCGCAAATCGATACCATTGTGCTCAAGAATGTCATAGACGACAAATATAATTGGGAGTTTTTCTATCATTGATTTTGAAACATTTTTCCGACCTAAACGTTTTTGTAATTCGCCAAATGGTAACGGACGGTCATTTGTAAAGGCTAAAATTTCACCGTCTAGTATTGTTCCCGGTGCAATCATTTTAAAAGCGTCTATCAGTTCTGGAAATTGGTCGGAAATCAATTCGTTCCCTCTTGACCATAACGCTACACCTTCATTACCAATCACTGCTTGCCCTCTAATGCCGTCCCATTTCCATTCGATGAGCCAATCGGAAGGAGATCCCAAGCTTTGTAAATCTCCTTCAAAAGGGTAGGCCAGATAAAAAGGATATGGATTTAAGAGTTTGTTATTGGATTCATTGGATTTAAGACTCTTAAAAAATTGGCCTGTAGGCTCCCAATTGCCCATCAACCGTTGGCTTAATATTTCACGAGAAATACCTATTGCTTCGCTCAAAGCTTTTAGTGTTAGCAAGCTTGAAACCCCCATTCTAAATGAGCCGGTTAAAATCTTATTACCAATAAAAATTTCTTTTGTGGTTAACACTTTCCAAAGAGAAATTATCTTTTCCTTTTTCTCTTCTAAACTGAGTTTTTGCAAGGGCTTAACAATCGTTTCCATCCACTCAGATAAAGTATATTCATACTTTGTTTCTGTTGTCTCTTTGCGCGGAAGCAATAAAGAAATAGTCTCTGCTGTATCACCAACTGATGCGTAGGATTCTTCAATCAACCAATCAGGAAGGCCAACAAGATCCATGCTCCACTGCAACAGCTGCCTTCCACTGATAAGCCGTTTTATGCGATGTCCACATAAAAAAAATAATGCCCAAGCCCCATCTTCATCAGTACATGAGGAAAAATAGTTTTTTATGTGCAAAACTTTCTCATTAGTGGATTGCACTTGATCAATTTTATCAAATAAAGCTGAAAATTTTTCCATAAATTATTCGTGGGATTTTCTTTAAATTGTATCAAGTTTTATAGTTTTTTTTAGTAAAAAAGGACATGAAATGAGACGTAAGCTAAATTATCAAAAAGTTTCAGTAATTTACGAAGACAAAGCAGAGTGATTTTGGCTGACTCTTTTCAGCCCAGGCCCTACCATTCCCCCCAAAAAAAATATGAAAATCATTGAAACTACTATCCCTTTTCTCTATACCTATACATCTTCCAGTAAAGTTTTTCTTTGCTATAAATCTCAGATTTGACCTTCCAGTATATCTAACAACATAGCTAAGTCTTTAACCGTTTGTGCAAAAGGGTTGCGAGGATTAGCGCAAAAAAAATGCATGCGAAATTATCCTAACGACGTTGATGCCAGCGATTATGTGTGAGTAAAATGTCGAAGGAATCAACGAGCCTCGGAGTTAAAGCTCACTTAAACGGCCCTGTATTATCTTGTTATGCCGTCCCTGTTGGGACTCAGTTATTTTTTTTGTATTCCCAGGCCTCCGCTTCGCTTTGACCCATACTTCTACCCACATCTTTTTCTTGACAGGAAAAGTGAATTTTTATTTACAAAACAATCCAAAATGCCTTAAGTTCCTCGTCAATACTTTAATGATGGGGTTT
>JACCVN010000128.1 GCA_013698165.1 Parachlamydiaceae bacterium
TCAATGGCCAGAAGAGACATTCAGACACTTTTTAATTGACTCAAATCATTCAAAAGAACTAAACTTAAAATCTTTCTTTGCATGAATGTTATTTAAGAAAGCGTGTTTAAGATTAAGTAACAAAGTGATACTTGACGTGCGGTATGCTATTTTGTTAATATAAGTCATTTGTAGATCAAAATATAAAAAAATAAGTGATTGTAGGCTTATAGTAAATAATTTACTTTAGCATTGCTGAGAAGGGGAATCCCGCGTGAATATACAATCATTTTTTTATATAAACATAATCAATTAATTGTGCTTGACTTTTTTAATTAAGTTAATATATTATTGGGTTTTGCATTAAACGGCGGGGTTAATAAGCGTACTTCCTCGTTATGATTATTATTAGAACAAGGCCGACATTCTTATTAGGCCATTTAAAAAGGAAAGTTATTATGTCTACAATATTTGTAAATTCTTCTGCAGAAGCTACTAAGGGTGATGGCTGGTCAAGAAATCCAGATTTCAAATCTAACGAAACTATAGTCACAAAAGCAGGAGTTTCATACGAAGTCCTTTCTCAAGAGACTAAGAAAACTTCTCTCATCAAAAGGATTGGCGTCATCGCGCTGACAATTTTGACATTAGGGACAATTCTATTTTCTTCGACATGCAGGAATATCGCCTTACATGGTAAAGAAGTTGTTGAATTTGCCGTTATGTCAACCGCCCTCAAAGCTGAGCGTAAAAAAGAAGAAGACTTAAAAAAAGCCCCAGCTACCTTGAAAGATAGAGCGATATCTTTGAAAAATGATGCTGTAGCCATAAAAGATAGAGCTGTTTCATATTGCAAAAAAAATCAAAGTACTCTCGTTAAAGCCGGTGTTGCTGTTGCTGTTATTTCTGCAGTTGGCTTATTAGCATATTACCTTTATCCAGTAACTAAAATTGTTAAAGAAAAAATTGCATCTCCAAATTTTTCTCCTCTCCGACCGTTAAATGAATTTATCCCTACTCAAAAAGAAATCCTTTTTGCTAAATCCCAACAAGCATCAAGTGGTTATGCACGTATCGCTGCTCAAAAGCTTTTTGCTAACGCTGAAGCGGTAGTCGCCACTAGTTTTGTACCTAATACCCCTCCCATTGACTTTGTGCCAGTCACATATGCTTTTTCAGAACTTAAAAGAGAAGCTACAACAGTTGCTCAACAGGTTGCAGAAAAGACTGGATCAGTTGCTCGACAGGTTGCAGAAGAAACTGCAAATGTGTTCAATCTCGTAACATGTAACATTGTACCAAATGCTGCTACAAAAGGTGGAGAAGTTGCTGGTATTGTTCGGGAAAATGCATTTTACTATGGATCAGCTGGTATAAAAAAAGTTGGAGAATTTGCAGGTAGCGTTAAGGAAAATGCATTTTACTATGGACCAATTGGGGTTGAAGGGATCAAGTCCCTTGCAAGATCCGCTCGCAGAGTGGATCTCAAGGCTAATGCAGTTATAAATGCAGGATGTAAATACGTTATGGAATCGGGCAGCAACCTAATTTCAGGTGGATTTGCAGTAACTAAAGCCTTTGCAAGCTTTTATTGGGGAGTGGGTTGCAGCGGCATTTCAGCTTTAAAAACTGGCGCAGAAGCAGTTGGTAGCAGCCTCGCAGAAAATGCAGTTTACGCTGGGACAGCTTTAAAAACTGGCACTGTAGCAGTTGGTGGCAGCCTCGCAGAAAATGCAGTTTACGCTGGGACAGCTTTAAAAGCTGGCGCTGAAGCAGTTGGTGGAAGCCTCGCAGAAAATGCAGTTTACGCTGGGACAGCTTTAAAAACTGGTGCTGAAGTAGTTGGTAGCAGCCTCGCAGAAAATGCAGTTTACGCTGGGACAGCTTTAAAAGCTGGCGCTGAAGCAGTTGGTAGCAGCATCGCAGAAAATGCAGTTTACTATGGAACACCTGTAATAACAAAAGGTGGAAAATTTGTAGGCGACATTGCAGCTAATCCAGCTAGTGTTCCAGAAGCTATAGGAAACTTTGGATCATCCGTAATAACAGGCATTGGATCACGTATAAATTCAGTTTATGAATTTGCTATGAACAAGCTTGTTACTGCAGTTACGAGAAACGGACTATAATCTTCCAAAGTCTATTAAAAGCCCGGTATTATGTGCCGGGCTCTTAAAATGCTTGAGGAAAGACATCGTAATGTCTAGTTAAGATGTCAAGTTAGCAAGTCATTTAGAATGAAATTATTGATGCCCGCCGCGGGGTCAGAGTTGCATAATTGCAAGTAGCTAAGCTAGTTTGCAGTTACGCATTTCTGACCCCGTTCCATTTTGAAGGGGTCATGTCTGAATTGATTGCTGCAACTTGACTAACGTTCTACAATCTTCATCCACTATTCTCTACTGCTCTTATATCCCGCGGTCTATTAGAGCGCGGGATATAAATCGACTCTCGAATGTTATCTAGCAGAAGTTTGATTAGTGACAGTGCTGGAAGCTGACCCTCCGCCCGATACTGTGGCAGATGTATTTACAGGATTTTGAGTAATTCTACTTACTTTGATATTTAGTAAAATTCTTGGGTAACTTGAACCGGCTTTAAGAGGGTTGCTATTGACGAAAGTTAAAGTGTTTTTGTTAAATGTCCATCCTAAACCGCTGAATGATTGATAGGTAAGTCCTCTAGGCAGCGTAATAGCCACCGACACAGGTCCCGAAGTTGGACCATTACCTTTATTAGAAACCACAATTTCATAGGCTGCAATCCTTCCTCTTCTTAAAGTTGTTGTTGGTCTCAAAGTCAAATTTAAAAGCGGTGAAAGCATTGGAGGAGGCGGTGGTGGGGGTGGTGGCGGTGGTGGCGGTGGTGGTAAAGGGGGCAAAGAGTTAGTTAAGGTTGCAAACAAATTTGCACCAATAAAAGAACCTAACCCTGTAGCGTTATCATATGCCGTCCCTGCCGGATAAAATAAATTATCACCATTAAGAATATCGTGAAAATTACTTCTATAGGAGGATCCCGTTCCAATAGCGTAAAACAAAGGATTTGCAAAGCCTAATGCCGGTTGTTGATCGGCCGCACGCTCTTGGTTTATCCGAGCAGTAAATCCTGCCCAAAGTGGAGCTGCACAACTTGTACCTCCGTATATAGCCCAATGACTATCATGGTAAATGGCATACCCTGTATTAGTGTCTGAGTTCAGCGCAACATCAGGAACGTTGCGAAAAACCTTTGAATAGACATTAGGCACATTCGCTTGCCATGCAGGAATTGGCCAATAAGCACTGACACCGCCACCGCCAGCTCCATTTCCAAGTCCACGATTCCAAACAGATTCACTGATATAGGCACCACTTAGTTGATTTACTGTAAGGGTGGTCCCGCCAACACCAACGATATAAGGTTGCGAAGAAGGGTCATCTACTGCAAGAGTCGTTGAGGTATTAATGGGGTAATTATCGTAAGCGCCGCTATCGCCTGCTGCAGAGTAAATTGTTTGTCCATGTGCTGCCATTTGTAAGAAAATCGCATTCTCTGCATTAAGAAATTGAGAACTTACAAAATTTTCACTCAATCCCCATGAGGTACTCACTTGCTTAGCAATGTTGTCTGTAGCTATCCGATTATATGTATTAAGAACCCCTTGATATGAGTTAGGTCCTTCATAAACATAAATCGTACTTTCCGGTGCTAGAGATAGTACAAGCTCAATGTCTAGAGACACCTCAGCGTTAATACCTTCGCCTGAACCGCCATCGACTAAAATATGCTTTAACTTAGCAGTGGGTAGACCAAAATATCTTGTGTATTCATTGATATCGCTAACTTGAAAAGTGGCAAGCTGGAATAGAGCTACATTCTGACCAAGACCATTTGCAGGAATTCCTGTCAGTTCATACGCTGTCCAAAGATCGCTAGGGGAGAAGCCTCCGCCTGGACCTGAAGGAGATTTACTAGATTTCCCTTGGCTCTCTAATTGCTCATCAGTCATCTCTTTTTTTTGATGGTATGGGTGCCATACTGCAGAGTTGTCAATTCCTACTACACCATCAATGATGGACGCGATAGTGATTGGAACTTCAGGGTTGTCATTGGGGGCATAGAACATCCGTCCACTTGATGTAAGATACTTATGAATCTTTAGATTAAAAGCATTTTCAACCGAGCTTGCCGCAGCTGTAACATTTAGGAGTGTGCGGTTTAGATGAGTTCCTGTAACAGTCATCCCCAGTGTTTGTGCATAGTCTTTGACATCATTATAATCTTTCTGGGTGGGAGCAAATCGCTCGGTAAATTCTTCAGGTGTAAGATACTTACCATAATATTCTTGATCAGCGGGATCATGTATACGTCTGACAAGGTCTTCCAATTCATCCTTATTACGAAGAGGTAGAGTAAAAGTTAGAGGAATTTGAGTTGTGTCATCTAGACCTTTTAAGCGAACAGCATTAGTTTCTGATCTTGGAAGAACATGCCCAGGAAGTCTCACAGTAGGAACATTAGATTCAGAATGTTCCGCACCTACTTGAAAAGTAAGTCCCAGCATAAATAAGAGGGCATAGCGAAAAAAAAGATTTGCGAAACGATCTTTCATAAATGGATTTCCTTTTTTTGATTAAAGACAACTTAACTATTGAGGCCTAATCTAATATATAAATTTTTTTAACGCCAGATTTCATTGATGTGGTTGAATGATTTTCCAACTTCATCCCTTTTGATCTGCAGATTAGGTTTATTTAATTTTTTTATTCCTGCACTATGAAAATACAAAAAGGAAGCTCACCGCGAGCTCTTTCATGCAAAACGTTTTTATAAAATTTTTTTTAATGCTTATGAAATATATTACCAATTCGTCCGGTGTAACAATGCCCTGCATGCTCTATGGGACTGCATGGAAAAAAGACAAAACTGCTGATTTGGTCACAACTGCGGTGAAATTTGGACTCAGAGGAATTGATACGGCTTGTCAGCCGAAACATTATCATGAAGCAGGTGTCGGGGAAGCTATCCAAAGGCTGGCCAGTCAAGGCATAAACCGTGAAGATTTGTATATTCAAACTAAGTTTACTCCCTTAAATGGACAGGACCCTTTCAATATTCCCTATGATAAAAGAGCTCCCTTGAGCGAGCAAGTGGCACAATCTTTTGAAGTTTCCAAGCAGAATCTTGGGCTCAGTTATGTCGATGGCTTGATTCTCCATTCTCCATTAGAAAATATTAATCAAACATTGATCGCATGGCAAGCCATGGAAAATATCTACAAACAGGAAGGCACAAAACAAATTGGCATAAGTAACTGTTATGATCTTGAAACTTTAAAAGAATTATATCAGGCAGCTACCATTAAGCCGACGCTGTTACAAAATCGTTTCTATAAGGATTCGAATTATGATAATGAAATTCGAAAGTGGTGCCAGGAGCAGAAAATTATTTATCAAAGCTTTTGGACTCTTACAGCGAATCCTCAGATCCTGTCCAGTGAAGCGGTACAAAAGGCAACTCAAACATATCAGAAAACGGCAGCTCAAATACTTTTTCATGTTTTAGTAAATATAGGCATTGTTCCATTGAGTGGAACTTGCTCGGAGAAACACATGAAAGAAGATCTTGAGATTTTTAATTTCGACCTCCCAATAGAGGTAAGACGAGACATTGCATCGCTATTCACATCTAACTTGCAATTCTAAACCATCGCTAACGCATTCCGCTTGCTAACGCAGCAGTCTACATAGGCTGCTGCGTCTGGCAGTAGGTGGAATAAGCCCTAAGCAGACCTACACCCTCCAATACCCTGATGACTCTTTTCACGCGGAGCTTCCCTTTCCGATATAACGCTGACTAATAGCGACCAATCCCTTTTCTACCAGGTTTGCATGCTACCTGTAGGGATTGGTCGATGGTGAAGATTTCGCAAAATAATCTTTAAATTCTATTTGCGATTTGCATTTGTTCCTTTTAAAGGTGGCTGGTAGGGGCTTGAAGGTGGAGATCTAAAACTCGGTAATCCACTGAAATTAATTACAGAGGGAGACTTTATCTTATCTTCAGCCTGAGGAATCTTTGCAATTTCTATTGCAAAATTCAAATATATCTTACGATAGATTTCTAAAAGCTGTATTTCTTCTAAAAGTTCTTTTTTAAGTTCTTCTAAATCCCCACACATTTTTTCGGTGCCATCAACCTCTTCAGCTTCTTTAAGTTTTTTTCCATCGATGGCAATATTTAATTTCATTATAATAATCTTCAAAAAAGTTTCACTAATGACTTCCTGGTTGGATAAAAATTCCTTGCGGAGTTTTACTGACTCAACACTCCCATTATTGAAATATTTTAAAATTTGCTGGATAAGCGATTGTTGCTTTTCAACAATTTCTCCCTTTTCTAGATTTGAATTTACTATATTTTCAGTGAGGTGAAAAAGTTCTGACAACTTATTTCTAATATTATTTATTTTTCTTTCGTCCCTCTCGTTAACACTACTAACTATCGGAGTTTTAAAAGCATTTTTTCTATTGGAAGTATGCTCTGGGGGGGGAGTTTTTAGATTAAAGAAATTATTGTTTTCTTCAGCAAGCGGAATCATATTTGCAGTATTCTTCCCGAGTGTTAGAAAAGTAATCTTTAGGTTGTTAAACTTTTCAGTTTCTTTTTTTCTCATTAACTGCAAATTTTTTAATTTATCAGCAACATGTTTTTTATATTCACCAAATTGGTCTTGCACATCAATATTTTGGTTCGAAACTTCTGAACTATTTAAATCGAGAATCCTAATATTTTCATTGATTTCAAATAACTCTGTCAATGAAAATTCAATTTCAAAGAGAAGATTAACAAATTCATCCTTTAAAAGAGTAGTTTCAGGATTAGCACCAAAATACTTTTCAACTTCTAAAATAAGAGCTATTTTTTCTCGAACTTTACTTTCATTATTTCCCTGATTTATCAGATCTTTGCTTAAATGAATAATCTTATTCAGGCTGCTGTTAATTTCAATTGTAAGTTTTGCATGGGGTGAAAG
>JACCVN010000181.1 GCA_013698165.1 Parachlamydiaceae bacterium
AGTGTACAATATAAAGATTCTACATAAATTAAGTTGAATTAGAAGAAGTTTTTATGAAAATTAGCCTACCTTTATTTGCTCTTGTGACAATTTGTGTTTTTAATACGCCTATGTTTTCAAATGCTGACGATCAACCTATCGAGGTTAAGTTCAATGGAATTGAAGATAAGAATCTGCTCGAAGCGTTGCACGACTGCTCCCAGTTAGAGCGATTGGCAAACCGAGGTCCTACTTCTCCATTAGCTTTAAAAAGACGTGCTGAGGATGATATAGATACCCTCATAAAAACACTGCATGAAGAAGCCTATTATAACGCTAAAATTGAGCTCGAGATGGATAGTGAGGCGACAGCTCCCAACATTTCATATATTGTTGATCTTGGTCCCCAGTATCCGTTAGAGGATTTCCGTATCGTTGATGAGAGTACAGAAAAAAGCACATTTCCCTTTGATAGCATTTGTTTGGAAGAGCTAGGTGTAACATTAGGGGCATTTGCCTACCCAAAGACAATATTTTTAGCAGAAGAGTGCCTCGTAAACTTGGCGGCTACGAAAGGCTACCCACAGTTTGTAATATTGCGACATGAGATTATTGCTGATCAGAAAAAGAAAAATATATCCGTTATTTTGCATGTTGACAGCGGGCCAATGACCTATTTTGGGCCAACAACGATTTCCGGTCATTCATCCATCAATGAGGAGTTTCTGAAAAATAAAATCGCCTGGGAAGAAGGCGATTCTTTTAATCTTGAAGACATCTCGAAAACTCAAGCCAACTTAGAGCGTAGCGGCCTCTTTAGCTCTGCGACAATTTCTTATCAGCCTCCTGAACCCGGCGAAACCTCTTTACCGATGGAACTTCAATTGATTGAAGCAAAACATCGCACAATTGCTGCAGGGGTAAGCTACACGACTCAACGTGGGCCCGGGCTGCTAATGGAATGGGAGCATCGCAATGTAATGGGGCTGGGACGGCGCGTAAATATTCAGGGAAATCTTTGGAAGGATACTCAAGAGGTTAAGGTCTCCTATGTATTGCCTGATTTTGGGCAACTGGATCAAAACCTAATTTGGCAAGCCGCATTGGAACATGAGCATTTGGATGGGTATGAAGAAAAATCATTGAGTTTAATAGGATTGATTGATCGTAAAATCAGCTGTCAGCTCAAAATTTCCTACGGGCTTGGCTTTAAGTCGATGGAAATTACTGGTTCGGATAATGATGGTAGCTTTAATTTATTGAGTGTTCCCCTCCAGCTGCGTTGGAGTACAGCTAATAGTCTTTTGGACCCTACTGAAGGGCATTCCATTAATTGCAAAATTGCTCCAACGTTAGCATTGACGTCTCCCCATTTTGCTTATTTCCCTACAACCTTGACCGGAATGTCCTACCACCCATTAACATCTGATCACCGAGTCGTATTTGCCGCTAAGGCTACTGTGGGGAGTATTTTTGGAGCTTCAGAGAAAAAAATTCCTGCTTCAGAGCGGTTTTACGCTGGTGGTGAAAATAGTTTGCGCGGCTACCGTTATCA
This sequence comes from Parachlamydiaceae bacterium, assembly GCA_013698165.1. Lineage (GTDB taxonomy): Bacteria > Chlamydiota > Chlamydiia > Chlamydiales > Parachlamydiaceae > JACCVN01. Next base: position 1,535 of record JACCVN010000181.1, read on the forward strand.
GACAGTCAGTCCTTTGCGCCACGATAAACCGAAAGGTGGTCAATCATTGATGACGCTTAGCTTAGAAGGCAGATTTCGTTTATCAGAGAAGATTGGTCTAGTAGGTTTTTATGATGTTGGAAATGTTTATGAAAGTTCGATACCTCAATTTAATCACAAACAGTTACAATCAGTCGGAGTCGGATTGCGTTATCATACTCCTATAGGGCCAATTAGATTGGATGTCGCTGTTCCTTTGAATCCACGTAAAGGGATAGATAGTAAATATCAAATATATATGAGCATCGGACAATCTTTTTAAAGGATGCATAATTTATGCTTAGATTTCGTGATATTGGCCAATTCCTGTTGTTGCTTCCAATCCTATTGATCGCACTCATGCATACAGATCTGGGAAGTTATATCATCAAAAAACAAATTGAAAATGAGCTTTCAAGCAGGGCTCAGGCAAAAGTTCGCATTCGAAAATTTGATTTTAGCTGGCCCAAACAACTAATATTTCAGGACCTTACCGTTGAAAATGCTGAAGTGCAGCAATTAAGCATTAGAGAAATTAAAATCGATACCTCTTTAACGGCGCTTCTGACTGGCAGTATGGCAGATGCAACGCTCAATTTAGAAGGCATAAGTGTGATGCAGGCAGAGATTTCACAATTGACTGCTCAATGCAATTTTAACGATTTGACAGCACTATGGGATTATTCATTAAAGGCTCAAGCCGCGGAGAAGAGGCTTCTTAACTTACAAGGGGCATTTTCTGCACAGGATGAAAATTTCACTTTGGATGTTGCGTCAAGCAAATTCGGTGATAGCAATAATTTTGTTACGTTGCTAGAGCCTTTTAAAGTTAAATATGATGGAATTACTCTTAATGCCACTCCAGCACGTTTTAATTTTGGCGATACCACTATTGACCTTCAAATCGAGGGGAATTCTCAGACCTTCAATGCCACAATGCTATGGCATATCCCATCTCTAGAATCATTACCCTTATCTTTAACAGATTTAAGCTTGGAAGGGGAATGCTATATCGATCTTCATGCTGGCGGCCCATGGAATGATCCGCTAGTTCAAGGGACTGCTAAGATTATGCATGGGAGTTTTGAGAATATAAAAAGCGGCGCTTTGTTTCAACATATCAATGCCGATTGCGCGATTAGTAACAGTGGCGTGCGTATAGTCTCATTTGCAGCAGAAGATCTTTCTGGAGGTCGTATAAACGCTACTGGCGATATGAAGTTTGACAGTAAATTTCTACTTCCTTTCAAGGTAAATTTACATTTTGAAAATGCTGCTATTGTCAATTTAGAAGATGCACATTGTCTTATTTCTGGGGATGCAATATTCCTTGGTGACCGCTTAGGTGCTTCTTTAAGCGGTGATTTAAATGCCAGCAAAGTTGATATTTTACTGAAGGACGGGAAATCATCCGAAATACACAATTTTGAAGTGACCTACATCAATCAGCCGGCACAAGAAAAGCCGCTGTATGTCAGTAAAAAATCGGGAGCTCGTTGGCCGATTCAATTAAATCTGCACTTAATAAGCAATGGGACCATTTCAATTTCTGACGAGAGCCTTACCTCTCAATGGAATGGGGCCGTCAAACTATCCGGGACAGACGATTACCTAATTGTACAGGGTGATTGCCGCTTGCAGCATGGGAATTATCTATTTAATGGAAAAAAATTCAAGCTCACGCAGGGGACCATCGCCTTTAATGGAGATCCTAAAAAGAAAACTCAGCTTTATATTGTGGGGGAACAAGAAGTCGCTTCAATCATGGTTGAAGTGATTCTAAAAGGTCCTCTTCAGGATTTAAGCTTAGCCTTTCGCTCTAACCCGCAGCTTTCCGAAAAAGAAATTCTTTGCCGTATGTTATTTGGACGGGGTACCGGAGAGATCACCCCCTTTCAGGGTTCTGAACTTACAGAATCAATTAATAAAATGAAAAGTCAAGGGGGCGAAGGGCCTAGCTTTCTTAGCACTTTTAAGAAAACAATGGGGCTCGATAGAATAGAAATTAGTCATGGCGCAGGTGTTGATAATGAAGAGATCTCATTGCAAGTTGGCAAATATTTGACCCCTGGAGTATTTATCGGAGTCAAAAAGGGCATCACTACTGACGCCAACCGCATCGGCATCGAAGCCGACCTAAAAAAAGACGTAAAGATCCAAGCCGAATACGGTAATGACAGTGTAGGTCACCTGCACCTCAAATGGAAACACGACTACTAGTAAGCATCCACGACGTATAAACATATCCACAACACGCGACAACGCAAACACGTCAACAAGGCATTAGCATCCTCAACGCATAACACGCAACGCATAAACACATCCTCAACGCTTCCACACACATAAACAAAGAACAGCAGGATAAGCAGGATCGCAAGCGGCAGGATAGGC
>JACCVN010000226.1 GCA_013698165.1 Parachlamydiaceae bacterium
CGTGGTTTGTCGATCGTAAAAGGGGTTGTATTAGTCAATACAGCCTCTTTTACGATCGGCAAACCACGGGGCTTTGACGCAGAAATAGTCGAAAATACTACCTTGACAGTGTACTAGGCTGTTCTGCGTTTTTTTTCATTTTCAATGCTATTAAGAAGTTTTGTTATCTGATCTTGATTTTGACCTATTAAAGGCTCCTGTTCTTCTTTCCCAAGCGGATGTTTCCCTTGCCCCAGTACAGTGGACATTTTTGCATCTAATGTATCATAAATGAAAGCATTTAAACCAAAAAAAGGTTCATTATTTTTTTTATCGGCAATCAATTGCATATCATTGACGGCTTGTAAATCATTGTGAATCTCTTTTAAAGCAACCTGTAATATTTCCGCTCTTTCTTGTATCGTTTTCAATTGGTCAGAGCTTAGTTTTGAATAATCTTGGCTATCAACAGAGTAGTGACCGTCCTTCGATACTCCAATCATATTTTTCATGGATTTTTCACCCTCATCAACCTTAGTAAAATCAAGTAATACTTTCTCAAATCTTGACATACAACTGACAGATACATTTAAAATATTTTTAAATTCATCTAGATTAGCATTTTCTACCACGCTCGCAGCAGTTGAAAGGTAAACTTTGACCATATCGTTGTTTAAAGGGTTTCTTAACATGTTCTGGTCTTCACACAATTCGGGCACAAGATTTTGCAACGTCTGCATGCCGTCATTTATGAATTTTTCATTGCTTACGTTTCGTTTGAGAGTGCTCTTTATTTTTTCATCGTCGTTAGTTAAGTTTCCTGAAGTATCAAACAAGTCAAGAACTCGGTCGATTTTATCTCTTGCTTTGTTACTGAAAGACTTATCGAATAACATTCGATCATCCTTTAGCTCAGAAAGATCTTCCGCTAATTCACTTTTATAATGCTCAATGACTTTTTTATTATTATAAATTTTGGATTCTGTTAACCCTATAAGTTTATCGAAAGAAGCTAACTGAGTTTTTATTTCCTCTGATGTTTTATCAGTTGGTGGGTTCTTTATATAATTTTCCTTGTCTTCTAAATTTTTTTTTAAATTGGCATCGTATCTCGGTATAAAACCTAATGCTTGAGATAGATTTTCAGCATGCTTCATTACCTTTCCAAATGTGCTGTCTTTATCAGAATTAACCACACCATTTTCGAGAAAAGATAGTGTGTCTTCTTGCAAATTTCCTGATGCATCAAACAAATTGAGAGTTGTGTTTATCTGAGCTATTGCACTGGTTTCAGCAACTCCTTCTTTTTTTAACGAAATATTCTCTAAATCTTGGTTTAAATTTTTAAGACTTTCTTTTAAATCAGATTTTTTTTCTTCGACGATTTTCGTATTATTTCTCACTTCCACTTGGGCTCTTTGTAGCTTCATTTCAAGTCCCTTTAATTCTGCTTGACTTGACTGTATTTCTTTGATGCTTCCGCCAACTAATTTTGGATTTTTTTTGAATGCCTCGACCTTAGCCTTAGCAGTTTCAAGCTTAATTTCGGATTTAAGTAAATTAATGTTTGCTTTAATTATAACATTAGCTTTTTCCGAAACAATAGAAGTAGAGGAAGTTTTATCTTTACTATTGATTTTTTTGACGGCTAAATCTGCTGTTTCTTCAAAGGTAGCTAAAAACTCCCGAACGGGAGTTGAATTTTTGAATTTTTCTTCAAGTTTTGTTTGGCGGCTATCCTCGGCAATTTTCTGTTGAGCGACATTTTTTGGTTTTTCAGGTCCACCTTGAAATTTAACAAATAAACGAGAAACTGTGCTTTGCTTTTTATATGAGGCAGAAACTAAATTTTTTTCAATTTTTGTGATCTCTGAAGCTTTCAAATTAGGTTCTTTCCCCTGCAATTCCTTAAAGACATCTTTTATCATGGATAAGGGAAGAAGGACAGCGCCTGAAGTTTTTTGCGTGCCTAAAGTTCCTGTAGCATCTACATAAAGTCTGCCACTGCAACTCCCTATTTGTTTGGCAAAAGATTCAATATTTGTTTGGGCAGCTATACTCTTTATGGCTACATTTCTACTAACGTCCATAAGCACCTCATAAAAATGAGTAAAATGCCTAAAACATAGGACTATTTTCTTTTGATTATTGCATATAAACCTTTTAAAGTAAAGGTTATGCTGGTTTATTAGTATTACGCGCTTGGCTTCCCATCTTGGATCACTACCCGAACTGGTAAGTGTCCAAAAGCGTAAAATGGACATTCCGATGCAACAATAACTTGTCCACACGTAGCTTGGCGTTCCAATGCCGAGTTTGGAGTGCCCGAAATCAAAGGCCATCCAAAAACAAGCCTTGCCAGTCGACTCTGGTCTACCAAAACGTTTCCCAACCCACGTCCAAACTCGGCATCGGAATGCCAAGCTACGTGTTGCAGAAGCCCCACTAGACCACTTCCAAATTACAAAAAACTTGCCTAACACGTAACTTGGATCAATGCCGAGTTTGAACGTTGTAAGTTATGCTTTTCAGTTAAAAACATTACCGAAATGGAGGCTATGATCAAGCTAGAATAACAGGGAACTTCAAAAGAATTATGCCGTCGAGTATAGTCTGTCTCTTATGAAAGTCGATAAAGAGATCACAGTAGTTTTAGAGAATTTTGAAGGGCCATTGGACCTTCTTTTCCATTTAATTTATAAATGCGAAATCGATGTTTACGAAGTTATGCTGAAGCGCATTACCGATGAATTTCTTACGATTGTGAAAGAGCATGCCACTCCCATCGATAAAAGTGCCGAGTTCATTTCTACAGCCGCTTCATTGATCTGGTTTAAAAGCCGACAGCTACTCCCGAAGCATGAGACGATCAAGCCTTTTGAAGAACTTTTAGAGGACCCTCATTTTGAGATTATCCATCATCTTGTCGACTATTGCCGTTTCAAACATGCTGCCAAAGAGCTTGCCGTTAGAGAAATTGAGCAGTCGGTGTACCACCATAGAGGTGCAGAGAAAGTCGGCGAAGCAAAGAGAAACCTTGGCATTGAGCACCTTACTCTAGAGGATTTGGCAGGACTTTTCCAACAGATAGCCGCAAAAGCAAAAAAAGAAAATGGTCAATTGCATGAGGAAACTTGGAAAGTCAGTGATAAAATCAACTATTTGCGAAAAATGCTAACATTGCAGACAAAGGTCACTTTTTTTGAGCTTTTTGATGCTGAATTTTCCCGTCTGGAGCTTATAGTGATCTTCCTAGCAGTTTTAGAGCTGATGAAATTGGGCGAAATTTCGGTGGCTCGTGAACTGGCGTCCAATGAAATTATTATCCATCCATTGCACAATAGAGATAGAGACCGATGAGTAAAGAAATTAATTTGTTTATTTCAGAAATGTCCACTGACATTGAAGAAGAAATGCCCACCCAAGAGACATCTTCTATTTCTGATGAACCAATCAAAGAAAATGTCCTCCCGGAACCGCCGGTGGTTCCTCAAATAAATTCAGCTCAAGAAAAGGTCCTGCGTCAGCAAATCAAGCGTATCATTGAGGCCATACTTTTTTCAAGCAGTGCGCCTGTCACCTTTGAAAAGCTTCGTCAAGTGGCAGATACCTTTCACGCCATGCGTCCAAAGGTCTTAAGAGAACTCATCCAGGAGCTGCAGCAAGAGTATATGTCCCAGCAACGCGCTTTTCGACTTGAAGAAATTGCCCAAGGATTTATTTTGCGCACATGCGAAGAATTCAGCCCTTATATTGAATCGATAGGCATTAGTCGAAGAGGGGAGAAGCTGTCGCATCCAGCAGCGGAAGTGTTAGCGATTATCGCCTATCGGCAGCCTATCACACGTCCTCAGATCGATGCAATCAGGGGTGTTGATTCATCTGGTACAATTTACAACCTCCTTGAAAGGCAGCTAATAGAGCCTGTGGGCAAATTAGAAGCCCCCGGCCGACCAACTTTATATGGTATCACAAAGACTTTTCTGGAGCATTTTGGCTTAAAGGACCTGAAGCAGCTGCCTCCATTACAAATTTAGATGATTTTTAAAATGACATTGATCAACGATCAGGACCTTCTCAATTATAATCTACAAGGGATTGTCCCAGGTCCGCAAGAAACGGAAGAGGCATTTTTGGCCCGTGCAGCTTACTGCAAGGAACTTCAGAGTCAATGTGTCGACAACAGCACAGGCCCTCTTCCAGTCAGTGAAAATAGTGATACCACCAAAGAACTGCTTTTAGAGGCATTTAAGATCACAGATCCTATATATGGTATTCAGCCTTCATGGATGCCCATGGCATTTAGTAATTATAAGCTTGCCCCTTGGCATGGAGGATGCGCATGGATCTTTCAAGCTCATGAGGAGAGTCCTTCAGGGGCTTTTATGCAGCTGCGTCAACGGTTCCGTCATCAAAAAAAGTACTTGGGCATATATCGCCGTGATGAACTTATCGCCCATGAGCTTTCACATGTTGGCCGTATGATGTATGAAGAGCCGCAGTTTGAAGAGCTTCTGGCTTATCGCAGCAGCTTTTCAGCATGGCGGAAATGGTTAGGGCCTATTGTACAAGCCCCTTGGGAAAGCTTAATTTTTATGCTGAGCTTACTGCTCTTACTAGTTTTGGACCTTTATTTACAGACTGCAGGTGAGATCGAGACTTATCGACTTTTACTTTGGGCGAAACTCCTTCCTGTGACATTGCTTGCTTTGGGAATATTTAGGGTGTGGAGACGTCACAAAGCCTTTAATCAATGTTTATCGAATCTCAATAAGTGCATTCAAGATAGCCTAAAGGCTAATGCTGTTATCTACAGGCTTACGGACGCAGAGATACATCAGTTTGCCGCCTCAACAAGTGACGCCATCCGCGATTATGCAAAGGCTCAAAGCCGCACTTCATTGCGCTGGCGACTCATCGACCTCGCATATCTTCAAAATAAACGTTGAGTCTAGTTTCTAGCAGCAGACAGGATAAGCA
>JACCVN010000298.1 GCA_013698165.1 Parachlamydiaceae bacterium
TACAGTTGACACCTAGTGCACTATAAATGTTAAATTTATGGATTGGGTGGCAAGCATCAGTGTCGCGCTGCGATCAATGAATTTATTTTACAGGTATCTTATCATGAACTTCTTAGATAGATTGACAAAGTTGCAAAACATTTTAAATTACGATGGAGTCGATCTTTTAATTGTCGAAGATCCTACTGATCTCTACTACATGACAGGGTTGCAATTATCCGCAGGCAAGTTGTTGGTCGACCAGCAAAAGGCAACGCTTTTTGTCGATGGCCGCTATCGTGAAATGTGTGCAAAGCATAGTCCCTACCCAGTATGTCCGGTCGATAAAGCTTCGCTTATTAGCTGGTTGGGAATGCCCGAAAATAACTACATAAATTTTATTGGCTTTGATACATCCAAAACCACTTATAAAAAATTTCTCGAATGGGAAGAGATTCTGTTAAAATCCTCTGATATTGAATCGAAAACCTCCAAAATGTCCCTAAAACCTATCGACAGCCCTATTTCACCTCTCCGTCTAATCAAGGAAAAAGAAGAGATCGAATGCTTAAAAAAAGCAGGACTGCTTGGATCGTTAGGCTTTGATCTGGTTTGTAGCCACTTGAAAGAAGGGGTTACAGAACAGGAAATTGCAGCTGAATTGGAGATATTTTGGAAACGTCAAGGTGGGCAAGGATTAGCTTTCGAGTCGATTATCGCTTTTGGGACCAATAGTTCGATGCCCCATTATCGCCCAAAGGATGTTCCTTTGGTTAAAGGAGATCCAGTTCTAATTGATATTGGAGTAAAGTTATACAATTACCATTCCGATATGACTCGCACAGTTTTTTTCGGCAAGCCTTCAGAAAAAATGTTGACAATCTATGATGTTGTTTTGGAAGCGCAGCTAAAATCTCTTGAAATCTGCCGTCCGGGAACTTTGATCAAAGAGTTGGACAAAGCTGCTCGAGATCACATTATTTCAAAGGGTTTTGGAGAATACTTTTCTCATAATTTAGGGCATGGGGTCGGGTTAGAAATTCATGAATCTCCTACGATTAGCCAGACAGCCGCTGATGCTGACAAAGCATTAGAAGAGGGAATGGTGATCACTATCGAACCAGGCATCTATCTACCTGATATTGGCGGCGTACGTATCGAAGATACAATTGTCATTACAGCCAGTGGCTATGAGAACATCACCCAGCGCTCCAAAGAACTAGTTGTGATCTAGATAAAAATTTAGTACGAGCAAAATTGAATATATATAATTTTGTTATTTGAAAAGGTGAAATTTAACTTAAAATGTGAAGAGGCATCTAAGTAAATTTTCTATAAATTTATTTTTAAAGGGAATTTCTTAGGGGATATTTTTCGTCAATTTTTAGATGCTTTAAATCGTATAGATTTTCTTCTTGAGTTTTATTTGAAAACTCTCTATGAAACAGACTTTGCAATGAAGTCTTTCATGGAAGGAATCCCTACATAATGAGTAATGATCCTTTTAATTTTCAAAAAGTTCAAACAAGAAAAGAATTTCGTCATCTACCACCAGGCCACAATATGGATCAAAGAAAGTATAGTTTTGATGAGCAGGATCACCCCTCAAAATCGAATAAAAAGTTCGGAGCAACAGCAATAGCGCTTGCAATAGTTTCTAGCCTATGTGCGTGTATGGTCGGTTATGAAATAGTGCGGGCTAATCTAAGTTCAGATCTGCCGGATACAACCCTTACGACTTTAAAAAAGAAGTCCCTACTGGTCAGTAAGCCTGATTCAAAGGGATCAAGATTTATTGCCTCCGGCAATGAAGGGGAAGATGACTATCAGCTTCTGATTTTAAAGGAACAGAATAGGCAGCAAGGGGAAAAGATTAAGCTTCTTCGTCAAGAGCTAATGGAAAAAATGCAAAATGCGCAAGAAATCAAAAGCTCTCTCTTTAAATATGAGGGGGAGGCTGGCGATAGGACAATGATCGCGGAACTTCAGAGAGAATTAACAACCAAACATCAACAAGGCGACCAGCTTAAGATCAAAATCTCTTATTTAGATATTGAAACCACAGAATTGCAAAAGAAGATTACTCAGCTAGAAGTGACTAGAGATACTTTAATGGGCATGATGGAAAATGTACAAGCTTCCTATGGCCATGAAAAAGCAGCGTTAAAAGAGCAATTTAATGTTGCTCAAAACTCTGTATTGGCTGAGAAAGCTGAAGTTGAAAAAAAATTGCAAGTGCTTGAGCTCACTCAACAGCTTTTAGCTGATGCCTTAAGGCAAAAATCGATATCCATTGAGAAACTGGAAGAAGAATTAGCTTTTAACGAGCTCATCGTCACCGACAAGTCTGCAGAATTGCATCTTCTGCTTTTGCAGCATTCCCTTTCAGATGAAAAGACTAGAAAAGATACCTTAGAGCTTGTAACCAATATAGAATTTGAGCTTACCGCCCACGAGATTGCAAAACAGAAATTTCTGACCGCTTTGAATGACAAGGCGACCTTAATTGCTGAATTGGAAAATGAATACATTGAACAGGAAAGGCTTAGCACAAGCAGAGGAACATTATTATCAGGCCTTGAAAACCGTGCTAATGAGAATGCTAGAGATTTTATTTTGACCCTAGAGCTGGAAGCGTTGCGTACGCAACAAATGCAGCTTGAGCATGGACAAACGGTACAAACACACCAAAATCAGCATCAGGAAAATAAGAAAAAAATCGAAGACCTCGAAGCCACCCTCAAATTGAAAGAATCTCAGATGTCTCCAAAAGAATTGGAAATGCTCAGTTTGGTAGACTTACATTATTTCAATGATCAGGTAGCGGCAAACCAACTTGAAGGTGTCGTTACTTCTCATCACGTAGAATCGATTAAAGGGGAAATTCTTGATCGCCAACTTCAAACTGCTCATTCCAAGATTTCTGAACTAGAGCGCCTTCAAGAAGAGCTGAACCATTCATCATTTGCATCATTGCAGTATAATGATCAGCTTAGTCGGCAGCTGGCCGGTAAAGAGCTGCAACTCGCCGATCATGAACTTCAATTGCGCTTGATCGTAGAGTCACATCAAAACGGCAAACAATCTGCTGGTGAAGAAGCTCAAAAGCTTGTGGACCTTATTGAGACAGAACAATTGCATAATCAGCTTCTTGCAGCGGAATTAGAGGCTGCCAAGAAAGAAGCGGAAGTTCAGAAAAACTTAACGATCCTTTTAGAAGCCCGTTTAGAAGTGCTGGGAGAAGAGACAAACTATCTTGAAGAGGCCCTTCATGGCAACAAAAAAGCTAAGGCCGATGCTGAGCAGCATATGAATACTATCGTGCTGAAGCATGCCGAAGAAATTGATCGTGCAGCAAATCTAGAGAGTGAACTTGGGCTGGCCATGCAGCAGTTATTTGACAGAGAAGCTGCATTGGCAATGATGGAAGATGCTCTGAAGCAGAAGGAAAGAGAATTTACCTTAACTCAAGACGCCCATAAAGATTCGAAGGGCAAGCTTGAAGGGACGGCAAATCTTTTTGGCATGCGTTTAGAATCTCTTCTTTTAGAGACCAATGAGCTGGAAGCTGCGTTAAAAACTGCCAAAGTTCTTTTAGATGGAAAAGAGAGCGAGCTGGATAGCTTCAAATCTAATTCAGAAGAGCAAATTAGCGCGCTAAAACAACACAATTCAAATGAAGCCGAACGTGCTACACGTTTGGAATATGCGCTTAAAAATAATTCGCATCAGCTGGAGCATAGGGAAGCTGATCTTTCAGTGTTGAGAGAAAACCTTAATCGAAAAGAAAGTGATCTTGAGAAGCTAGCGAATACCCACCAAGAAACGAAGGCTAAGCTTGAAGAATCAGTTTATTTATTGGGAGTGCGTTTAGAAGCCCTTCTTTTGGAGTCTAGCCAGCTTGAGTTAGCCGTGAGTACATCTGCAAGTCTTTTAATGCGTAAAGATGCTGAGCTTGCTCAAATTAAAGATGGTCATCATGCTTCAAAAGGCAAGTTAGAAGACTCAGCCAATTTATTAGGACTTCGCTTAGAAGCTCTGCTTTTGGAAGCCAATGTACTTGAAGAAGCTCTTTCTACATCTAAACTTTTGTTGGATCAGAGGGAAAAAGACCTTGCCACCATTAAATTAGATAAAGATGCTGCAGAGCAGCAAATAACCCTTCTCCGACAAAACCACTCGAATGAACAGTATCGCTCGACCAATCTGGAAGTCGACCTTGAAACTGCTCTACAAGTGCTTCTCGATAAAGAAGTGGCTATTGCAAAATTATATGATGCTCTTGATCAAAAGGAAAATGAGCTTGCTCAAACAAAAGCAAATCATCATGAGCTAAAAGAGAAGTTTGATTCCTCCTCAGAGCTGATTACCAATCGCATTGAAGAGCTTTCCTTAGAAGCAAGTCACCTTGAAAAGGCATTGATTTCTTCTAAAGCTGCTCTTGATCAAAGAGAAAATGAACTTGCAACGCTTAAATCTCATAAAAATGATGCTGAGAAGCAGGCGAATTATTTTAAAGAGCACCATGCCAACGAATATAATCGTGCTTCAAATTTAGAGAATCACCTGGAATTAACATCAGAGCGTTTATCTGAGAATGAAGCAGCGCTCACAAAATTGAAAGAAGCCCTAAAGCAAAAGGAATCTGAATTCTCTCAATTCCATGTTCATCATAGCGAAGTAAAAGGCAATCTTGAAGAAATGACTAATATTTTAAGTACTCGATTGGAGCTTTTAGCTGATGAAGCTAGCGAGCTTGAGAGTGCTTTGGAAGTTGCCAGAAGTCATCTTGATTACAAGGAAAAGACACAGCGTGAAACAATCGACCTTTTAGAAAATGACCTTGTCGCTAATCTGCAAAAGGTTATTGATTTGGAAAGTTCTATCAGTGACCTTAAAGAGCAATTGGAAGATGAAAGTAGAAGTAGAAAGCAACTGCAGAGGCAGCTTGCAAATTCAGCAGGGAAGGAAGGAGCGCATGGAGAGGTTCAATATCTTAAAGAGCATTTAGCCAAGCTTGCTGAAGAAGCCAATAAGCTCGAAGATGCTCTTGCCCTCGAACGTCAAGAAAAGCACTTTATCACTACCGAGCTTTCAAATGCCCAATACCAATTGGAAAGACTCTCTAAGCTTGTGGACAATAATAACGCAAATAGTTCTACAGCCGATAAGCACTAGAACCTGAGGTTCAATTCGATGTACTTGATCTTGCTAGCATGTTTTGTTTTGATACCAATGCAGCAGCATGCTGTTGTCATTGAACAAATGAAAAAAATACCCGAGTCTTCATCTTACAAGATGCAGTTTATCGACTTAGGGGAAACTGACATTCCGCTTGACCAGTTGAACTATTATGCGTTGCCCGTAACCTATGCTCCCCAAATTAATGACCAACGACAAGTGACTTGTAATCAAATTAATTTTGGCGTTGTTAGAGGGACTTCCCCGGATTTTATCAGCCCTCAAATTTCTTCGATAAAATCGAAGTGCTATGGGATCAATAATCTTGGGGACATTATTCTTGGATTTGAGCGGCATCATTATGACATCGATTGGATGCTCTGGTCGCAAAAAAACTTCACTACCATTGGGTCAAAGCGCATCGAACTGGACGATGTGCAAGGTACTGATCTGCATTTGCGTTCCATTAATGATTCTAAAATGGCTGTTGGCCTTTTTAAACCTGCCGGAATGCTGCGGCCTGTTATATGGACTCCAGAAGATGGCTTGCACCATTTGGGCTATTATTTAGGCTGGGATATTGCAGGTGTCATCTGGGATGTCAACAGTTCCGGAACTGTTGTTGGCTATATCAACGAAGACACGCTGAAAACACCCTTTCTATGGAGCAAAGCCAAAGGCTTAAGTAGATTAACGCACTTTAAACAGCATTGGAAAGAAACGACACATCATCATTTGGATGCGTTTCCTCTTTTTGCAGATTTAGTGATAAGCGATAATAACCTTCTTTATGGAACCTTTTGGGCTAATCCTCAAGATCAAACCGGACCGACCTATGCATTTTGGTGGGATTCACAGTCCGACAGTTTCCGTAAATTAGATCTCGATGGCATGCGCATCAATGCGATCAGCTCTACTGACACGCTAGTCGGCTCTTGGAACGGGCAGGCAGCCCTCTGTGACACGGGCAATCGTCCAGTAGCTCTTGCAGCCCTTGCAAAAGACCTCAGTCCTGATTGGAAGCTCATTGACGCTACAGACATTAATAATCATGGTGATATCGTGGGCTACGCCCTCTTTAAGAACAAACCCCATTACTTCATGCTCAAAAGATTGTAGCTCAGCATTCTGATACCGTGTTTGGGCGGTCCCGAATTATTGACATCGTTTACACTTTAACTCAAAGAGATCGTTTAACCCTGTGTTACGCTTCACAAGCCGCCCCTGCGGGACTTATATTCAACTATTGCCTACCCATAGTTTGCCCCTGGTCCGACCAAGTCACATAGGTTACACTTTAACACAACCACATCGTTTACACTTTAACTCAAAGACATCGTTTACACCCTGTATTACGCTTCACAAGCCGCCCCTGCGGGACTTATATTCAACTATTGCCTACCCATAGTTTGCCCCTATCGGGACTACACTATGGGCTTTACACAATTAGCCCCATTCGGGGCATTCGGGGCATAAGGCATTACAACTCGCTCATTGCCCATTTGGGCAAAATTCACATAGTTTTGAAGAACAAAATTTGTCAATTTAAATGGCTGAACCTTTTACCTCAAATCAACACTTTAAAGAAGCCCCGAATGGGGATAATTGTGTAAAGCCCATAGTGTAGACCCAATAGGGGCAAACTATGGGTTGGGAATATTTGAATAAAAGTCCTGAAGGGGCGGCTTGTGAAGCGAAATACAGGGCCTTTAAACTCCGAAGTTTCTTTATAATGGAACTAAATCTTAGCTTTGCTATATGACTTATAAATTTTTCAAGATTTGAAAGTACTATGATTACCGAGCATGTTCTAAGTCCAGGCACTCTTGCGATAGATTGGGTCGTAAATTCTCTCTTTATCGTCACCTCTTGTTCCGTCGCTTTCTTGGGCAGAGTTAAATTGTTTTGATTCAGCAAAATGATTTGGTTGACCTGATAATTAAGGTGTTAAAAAAAACACTCATGTGAGAAATACAGAGAATCGAAAAGAGATTGCTGCCAAAGCATCATTCTAACGTGCTGCTACGCGAACTGGTTCAACATCTTTGGTCCATTCTTTAGATATTGGAGTTTTAAAAAATGGGCTTCACAATGTCTAAAGGGATCGCTATGCTGACAGCAGTGATCAGTACAAGTGACAGTTGAAACATCTGTTTCCCCCAAACTTGATCATTATCGGTGCTAAAGCCTTTAAGGCATAACCAAAGCCATGCAAACCCGGAAACAAGCGCTACGGCAAGGTAGACATACCCTGTGTAATTGAAGATGGTTAGAAGGGTGGAAGCGGCAATATAGGCCAGAATATAAAGTACCATATGAATTTTGGTTCTAAGCATCCCTTTTTTGATCGGTAGAAGGGGAAGTCCCGCAGCCTTATAATCGTTAAAGCGGTATAGGGCGATGGAGAAAAAATGGGGCATCTGCCAGAGGACTAACATCGTAAATAAAATGATAGCTCCCGCGTCAAAATCGTTGCTCACAGCGCAATATCCAACGACGGGAGGAATTGCTCCTGCAATACTTCCGATGGCAGTTCCATAAATTGTATGACTCTTCCACATGCTGTAGAGGATCACATAAACAAAAAAACCTACAGCGGCAACAAAGACAGTTAGGGTGTTGGTTGTCAATGCCAGGACTATTGTCCCAAGAATCCCTAGAACTGATGCGAAGATAATCGCATTTCTACCTGTAATGATTCCAGTCACAAGCGAACGGTTTTTAGTGCGTTCCATTTTACGATCTATCGGTATGTCGATGTAATTATTAAAGACACAGGCAGAGGCCATAATAAAAGCGAGGCCAAGAAGAGTCTCGAAAAATAGTAAATAATTAACAACCCCTTTAGAGGCAAGTAAAAATCCTGCTGCAAGGGTCACGAGATTTCCCAAAATAATTCCGGGCTTGGTGATCAGTAGGTAGTTTATCATTTTGATTCCATGACCATATTTAACATTACGCGGTCATTGAGATCATTCATAATCCACAAAGACCCCAAGGCAATAATTAATAACACCAACACCATGAAGTAAAATACTATAGATTCCCAACGGGGCTTTGCTTCCTGGCCCAAATGCATAAAAAATAATAATTGAAAGATTGCTTGTATAAGGGCAAGGGCCACAATTGCATATACTAAGGCGGTTCCTGTAAGCTGTTTGGTAATTACAAGAATAAAGGAAATTCCTGTTAATACCAACGAAGCTATGAAACCTATCACATATGCCTTCAGGCTTCCATGCCACTCTTTTTTGATCTCACTTAAACTGAGTTCTTCGCTCATATCAGATCACTCCCATCAGGTAGACAAATGTAAATATGAAAATCCAAATTAAATCTAGAAAATGCCAGAACATGCTAAAGACCACAAGCCTGCGGAAAGTGTGAACTGTCACTCCCCAATACATGAGCTGTCCAATCAGCACCGCCATCCATAACAATCCTACAGAAACATGCAGCCCATGAGTGCCTACAAGTGTGAAGAAAGAGGATAAGAAAGCGCTTTCTTTCCAGCTATGCCCTTCATGAATAAGGTGTTTAAATTCATGAAATTCCATTGATATGAAGATCGCGCCCAACATAAAAGTGACGGCCAGCCAGCCAATAATATGTTTTGTTCGATTTTTCAATGATGCCAGCATCGCAAGACCGCAGGTGACGGTACTGCAGAGCAAAATCATTGTCTCGCTAAATGCCAGAGGGAGACTAAAGAGCTCCTGTGAAGTGGCACCACCAAAAGTACTGTTATGCAGTACCGCATAAGTGGCAAACAGAGTCGCAAACAAGATACAGTCGGTCATTAGATACATCCAAAATCCCAATACGGTTTTAGAAAAAGTATCTTGGTGACTGTCCGGGTAACTTGTATCCGCATGGGGATCGCTAGTGTGGTATACTGGTTGGATCATTTTACTTTTTTCCCTTTGATGCGAGCTTGTTCCATTGCTTGGACTTCTTTTGCCGTAATGAGTAAATGTTCATCTTCACCTGAAAGGCGAATGATCAAACAAACGATCGTCGCAATTAAGCTGACAAGTGCAAGCCAAAAGATGTGCCATACCATTGCAAAGCCAAAAACTAAGCTAATGAGCCCAATAATAAGACCCATGGGTGTATTTTGCGGAAGATGGATATCTTCATATCCCACTTCCGGTTTTGGGGCGAGCCCCCTTTTAATGGCCCAAAGAGGATCTAATTGATCGACTGTAGGTATAATTGCAAAATTATAGATTGGAGGAGGTGAGGGGATCGACCACTCCAAAGTTCTGCCATTCCACGGATCGCCAGTGGTGTCTAAGTTTTTTTTTCTATCCTTAATGCTTTTATAGAGACCGTAAGCTTGGATTGTCACCCCGCATAAAATAATTAATGCTCCAATTCCTACTAATACAAACATTGGATGCCAACCGGTGGAAGCGGCATAGTGGTCCAACCGCCGCGTCGCTCCCATAAAGCCAAGCATGTAAAGGGGCATGAATGCAAGTAAGAATCCTCCAAACCAGCACCAAAATGCATATACGTTCAATCTTTCACTCAGGAAAAAGCCTGTGACCTTTGGAAACCAATATGTGAATCCTGAGAAGAATCCAAAGAGCAAGCCCCCAATGACCATGCCATGGAAGTGCGCAATTAAAAATAAGCTGTTATGTGCTTGATAGTCCACCGGCGGTGCTGAAAGCAAAATGCCTGTCATTCCTCCAATGGTAAAATTGAGCACGAAAGCAAAAAACCATAACATCGGTGAGGTGAAGTGGACACGTCCACGATATTTTGTAAACAGCCAATTAAAAATTTTAACTCCCGTAGGAATTGCTATCAGCATTGTCATGATTCCAAAAAACGCATTCACCTTAGGGCTTGCACCCATAGTAAAGAAGTGATGCAGCCAAACGATGAATGAAAGGAAAGTGATAATCACTAGCGCCCAAACCATGGAAACATAACCAAAAAGGCGTTTTTCTGAAAACGTCGGCACAACTTCAGAAAAGATGCCGAAGGCGGGCAAAATAAGGATGTAAACTTCGGGATGTCCCCAAGCCCAAATGAGGTTCACATACATCATTGGATTGCCCCCATTGCCGGAGGTAAAGAAATTCATGCCCATATAACGGTCTAATGTAAGAAGCGCGAGTGTTGCTGTTAGAATAGGAAAAGCAAATATCACTAGCACCATCGAGCATAAAGAGCTCCATACAAATATGGGCATCTTCATGAATGTCATACCTGGACAGCGCATTTTTAGGATTGTCACCAAGAAATTTATGCCTGACATCGTACTTCCAATCCCTGCAATCTGTACAATCCAGATCCAATAATCCACACCTTCTCCCGGGCTATACTCTAGTTCGGAAAGTGGTGGATAAGCAAGCCAACCTGCGGCAGAGAACTTTCCAACGGCAAGGGATATAATCGATAAGGTGGCTGCGGATGCAAAAAGCCAAAAGCCTAGTGCATTTAAAAAGGGATAAGCGACATCTCTGGCCCCTATCTGTAGGGGAATAATCAGATTCATAATTCCAATGACGACACCCATTCCTACAAAGAAGATCATCGTGGTCCCATGCGCGGAAAAAATCTCCTGGAAGTGCCCAGATGATATAAAACCATGCGCGTCTCCTACAGAAAGGGCTTGCTGGAGGCGCATCATCAGTGCGTCAGAGAATCCCTTAAAAAACATGAGCAGGGCAACAATGATATACATCAGGCCAATTCTTTTATGGTCCACAGTGGTAAGCCACTCATCCCAAAGCCATTTCCACTTTTTATAGTAGGTAATAAGGCCCATGATTCCAAGGCCCGAAAGAATCATCATGAAGACTGCAAAATTCTGGCTTGCTTCATGATGGAAAGCATCTATGGTTAATTTGCCAAACATAACTGACTTATTTCCCTTTCTGTTTAGGCATATATTTCATAAGGACTTGATTAAAGAGATCGTTGTCTTTTAATTGATAAATTTCTACGGGATTATTTTGCGTTGGTGCAGCCAACTCAGAATATCCTTTAAAATTAAGTTCATTTGAAGAACTTTTGGCCTTTTCAACCCATTTAAGGTACTCATCTTCTGTGGAAGCTTTAGCAATAAATGTCATGCCTGCAAACCCTTCTCCGCTTAGATTTGCTGAAGATCCTGGGAATTCTCCTGTCTCATCCGCAATTAAATGTAATTCAGTTTTCATGTTCGGCATTGCATAGATTTGTCCCCCCAAATGAGGAATCCAAAAAGAGTTCATAGGTGCATCTGCAGTGATTTCGAAATGGATAGGGACTTTTTCCGGAAACTGCACAAAATTGACAGTGGCAATATTTTCTTCTGGATATATAAATAACCATTTCCATTGCAGGGCGACAACTTGGATAGTCTTTGTCTTTTTGTCTGATACAATTGGTCTATAAGGATCTAATTCGTAGGTTTTTATCCATGTCAATGTTCCAACAATTAAAGTGAGAGCGATAGGAATGCCCCACCAAAAGAACTCTGCAAGATAGCTGTCGACTAAGTCCGGGTCATATTTAGCATCTGATTTCGGGTTTTGAGCGCTGTATTTCCAAGAAAAAATAAAAGTAAAAAAGTACACAGGCAGGATAACCAGGAGCATTATTGCTTGGATAATCAACAATAAATTGCGCTCTTCAAGTGCAATTGCACCTTTGGGGAACAGGACGGCAATTTGATCGCGAAATTGAAGGATTGTTAAAGGCTGCATCAATAGGAAAATGAGTAGGATAATCCCTGTAAATAACAGCAAAAAAGGTACGAATCTTTTGCCCTTCATCAACATTCTTAAGACCCCTTTAGATGTGATTACATAATTCATTCATAATTATGCAATTGCCTCTTTTTGGTAGTAACCGTTATTTAATGAGGTTTTCCTTTCATATACCTTCCCAAGCTAAGTTTTGGGGTATATACGCTGTTTTCAAACTTTCATTATGTGCTGTGGTAAG
>JACCVN010000309.1 GCA_013698165.1 Parachlamydiaceae bacterium
CATTATATTGACGATTTGCCAATTCTTGGTGTAGATGGGTCACTAGAAGACTTTGCAAAAAATACCGCTGCGGTTGGAAAAGTATTCGCTAAGCCGGGTACAGGGGTTGCTTATAATGTCGCTACGGGTAAGTTCTTTTTAATTACTCAAGCTTTAGGCGGGTACATAAAAGGTAAAAATGGCCATTTCTACGCCTACATGCTGGCTGTCAATAATGGAGAAATGCCCGCCATTGACGATGTTTTTACTATTTTTGAAGATGTTAGCCAACTTTCAAGTATGATCTATGATTCCACTGAAAACGGAAAGGGAATTGAGTGAATGGACGAACATGGACACATATGGACATGTATCGTCCATAAGACAATATAATTAGCCATTCGGGCAAAATCCACATAGTTTTGAAGAACAAAATTTGACAGTTTAAATGGCTGAACTCTACACCTCAAATCAACACTTTAGGGATGCCCCGAATGGGGCTAGTTGTGTAAAGACCATAGAGTAGCCCCAATCGGGGCAAACTATGGGTAGAATAAATTAAACATTAAGTCCCAAAGGGGCGGTTTGTGTAAGCAGCGAAATACAGGGCCTTTTAAATGAGCTCAACCCCAAGGCTTTGGCGCAGCCGAAATTTCTCAGATTCAGCTAAGTCGATTATATTATGCTTCAAGGGTTACAGCTATGCCGTTCCATAGATTTGGTGAAAGGTCGCAGACAGCGATCTGTTCAAAGCCTAAAGGCAGCATCAATGTGCCGCCAGCAATTCGTGAATCAAATTTGAGTTTGCTTGTAACGCTATTGCCATTGGCATGCACGCGCACAATCTGACCATCAGTTAGATTACGCTTTTTTCCTTCATTAGGATGAATGCGGACTTTTGGCGGTTTTATTAACATTGAGAGGCGCTGGTTATGCTTCATGCGCACTCCTGAATCAAAGAGCGAAGGCGCAAACGTTGCCAGCAAATCACCTTGATCAGCCTTTAAATCAGTCGCATGAACATGAAATTCAAGCTTTTCCGGTCTTTTTGCAAAAGCGACTTTATTACTGTTTAAAGCTTCGATAAAATCCGTTCCAAGCTGCAGAGAATAACCCATTTTTTCTGCAAGCAGCGTGAATATTTCGCCATCACTGTACAGTCCTTCCGGAAGCATTTTTCCTACCTGCATCTTTTGCAAGCGACCTTCAAGGTTTACAAAATGACCGCTCTTTTCAATATAACAAAATGCGGGTAGTACAACGTCCGCTTGCATGGCAGTTTTTGTAAGGAACAGGTCTTGGACTATCAAAATTCCCAATTTACTTCTGGCTTGCTCCCAAAGGGCTGTAGGAAATTTAGTTGCAGGATCAGCTCCTGCGACATACAGGAGGTCCCACCCTTCTTTTGCTGTTGTTTCAAGCCATTGCTGAGCATTTAATCCGGGTGTTGACAATCGTTCGTTAAGTGGAGCTAGTTCCGGATGCATCCCCGCGAGCCTTGCTCCAAAGCTATTTCCTTTGCCCTCTAAAAGATTAATCTTTAAGCTCTCATTTTGGCCTTTCGCTGACAATAAGGAGGCAAGAATAAGTTTGCGGTCTGGACTTGCCAGATATTGTTGACCGATAAAAGCGGCAGTTTTCTGACCTTGAGCAGACTGTGAAGTTTGTTTAGCAAGCTGTTCAGTAAGTATTTTCTCACCTTGTCCAGGGGCATGCAAATGCACTTCATGCATATATGGTGCAATTTCAGGGGCATAATGACCGATAAATATGACTTTTGCCCCTTTATTGATCGCTTGCTTCAAACGCAGCCATATCACTGGGAATTCTTCTGTAAGGTCTAGACCAAGTAAAAGCACATAGTTTAAATCTTCACATTCGCCAATCGACATTTCCATGCCTGCAGCAATGCCTTCTTCTTCTAATGATAAAATTGGCATTCCTACACGATAATCAATATGATTAACGCCTACACCTTCCCGCATCAGCTTCTGAAATAGATAATTCTCTTCCGTCGTCAAAGGGATCCCCCCTAATGCAGCGATCCTGCCATTCGGCTTGGCTTTGGCAATTTTTTCAGCAACATAGCTGAGGGCCTCTTCCCAGCTTGCGGGAAATAGGTCTCCATTATGCCTTAATAATGGTGTTTGCAAACGGTCCGGACTTGAAGCAAATTCATATCCAAACCATCCCTTATCGCATAACCACACATCATTGACATCCCGATTTTCACAGAAGCGGGTGCGCATAATTTCGCCGTCGCGGGAATCCAATTTTAAACTGCAACCGACCGGACATAACGTACAGCTGCTATCTACGGTATCGTTGTCCCAAGGGCGTGCACGAAAACGATACACTTGGCTTGTCAATGCCCCCACAGGGCAGATCATGATTGTATTACCGATGAATTTTGAGTCGCTGACCTTGTCATCGATGGTGCCGACTTCCGTTCTGAATCCTCGATCAATAAATTCAAGAGCATGATCACCTGCCACAATATCACCAAAACGAGTACAGCGGGCGCAAATTATACAACGCTCCCGGTCGAGCATTAATACAGGCCCAAGAGGAATCGGTTTTTTAAAACGACGCTTCTCTTCATAAAAACGACTTTTACCTGGACCATCGCTTAGGGTCTGATCTTGAAGAGGGCATTCACCACCTTTATCACAAATGGGACAATCGAGCGGGTGGTTGATCAATAAAAACTCTAATATCCCTTTGCGTCCTTCTATAGCAGCATCGCTTACTGTATTTACAACCATGCCCTCGCTAACTTCTAAAGTACATGAGGTTTGCAGTTTAGGCATTTTTTCAACCTGAACAAGGCACATGCGGCAAGCTCCAAAAGGAGGCATTCTATCGTGGTAGCAAAAGATTGGAATTTCTATTCCCATTTGCTTGGCAGCAGTATAGACTGTTGTCCCCTTAGGTACTGTTAACGGTTGTCCATCAATTGTCAAATTAATCACGGTATTTTTTCCCTCTTAGCATGCTCACAAATATGGATAAGCAATACGCATCTTTTGCGGTTTTTCAGCGTTAGGATTTTTTTTGATGTATGCCACAAATTCGTCTCTAAACTCAACTATAGCGCTAATTACAGGTGGCGCTGCACCGACTGCAAGTGGACAAAATGAATTTGCTGCCATCTCAATGCAAACATCATTGATTAGTTCCAGATCCTTCTCCGTCCCTCCACCGGCCTCAATACGCGCCAACACCTGAACAACCCACCGCGTTCCTTCTCGACATGGTGTGCATTTTCCACATGACTCATTTTGATAAAATTGCATCAACCGATGCGCTACCTTCACCATGTCAGCTGAATCATCCATCACAATAATTGATGCGGTGCCCAATGCAGATGAATTGGCTTCCAAAGATTCAAAATCCATTGAAATATCTATATCCTTGGCAGTCAATAGGGAGCATGATGACCCTCCAGGATAGCAAGCCTTAAACTTACGTCCGGGGAGCATTCCACCTGCGACCTCAAGAACTTCACTTAGCTTTACGCCAAGAGGAAACTCGTAACAACCAGGCCGCTGGACATGTCCGCTCACTTGGAAAATCTTTGTTCCTGAATTCTTTGGCTTTCCAATGCCCAAATACCACTCGACTCCCCTATTTACGATATGGACGACATTGCAAAGTGTCTCGACATTATTTACGACTGTTGGACAACTATAAAGCCCTGAAACTGCCGGAAATGGCGGCTTTAATCGCGGAGTTGCCCTATAACCTTCTAACGAATTTAATTGTGAAGTTTCTTCTCCGGCTATGTAAGCGCCGGCGCCAGGATGGACCATGATATCTATAGAGATGTCTGTTCCCAGGATCTTTTCGCCAATATACCCACGCTCTTTAGCTTCTGCAATAGCTTTGCGGAGTATGACTAGTCCTCCGAAAAATTCTCCCCGGGTATAAATAAACCCGCGTTTTGCGCCGATTGCATAACAAGCAAGAATAACGCCTTCTATTAGCTGGTGGGGATCATGCTCGATCAACCAGCGGTCTTTAAATGTTCCAGGTTCACTTTCATCGCAATTACAAACGACATATTTTGGTGATGGAGGATCCTTTGGAACAAAACCCCATTTCATTCCTGTTGAAAATCCAGCCCCTCCCCGACCTCTTAAGCCTGATGTTTTAACCATCCCGATCAGGTCATCGGGCTTTATAGCAGGAATGGCTTTCTTAATAGCTTGATAACCGCCATTTTTTTCATAGGTATCAATATTTTGTTGGCCAGGCTCTGAGCCAAATTCCATTAAAATGCGTTGTTCAGCCATTTCCTACCTCCCAACCCGTCATGGCGGATGGATGTCCCGGCCCGTTCTTTGCCTGGTCAAGAATTTTATCGATATGTTCCTCTGTCACAGGACCAACAACTTGATCATCAACAAGCCACATCGGTGCCCGATCGCAAGCGGCCAAACATTCAGACGCGATCACAGTAAACTCGGCATCTGACGTTGTCCCCCCGGGGCCTACTTGCAGCTTATGACACAGTTTTTCTAATATTTGATCGGATCCCCTAAGCATACAAGAAAGATTTTTACAAACATGCAATATGTGCTTGCCCTGAGGATACTCGGAAAACATATCATAAAAGGAAACAACTGCATACACTTCTGTTGTGGCGATATTAAAAAGCTCTGCAACTTCTCTTTGCACAGCATCAGGTAATGAACCAACCTCCGCCTGTGCTAAGTGAAGGGCTGGAATCAATGCAGAACGTTTTTCAGGATACTGCTCTTGCAGACGTAAAATGTCTTGTTTAAGTTTATCTGATAACATCAACGGTCTACATCCCCCAAGATAGGATCAACGCTGGCGATAATCACCACAACGTCTGATATTAATGTATTTACTAAAGCTTCTTTAAGGACCCCAATGTGTGGAAATGATGGTGAACGGATTCTCAAACGATAAGGCCGATTTCCTCCGTCACTCACAAGATAACAACCCAGCTCACCCCTGGCGGATTCGACAGCATTATAAAGCTCTCCTGGAGGCGGCGATATACCTTCACTCACTAGCTTAAACTGATGGATCACTGCTTCCATACTGCGTGCCAGCATTGGGCGGGGTGGCAAGGCGACCTTGCGATCATCAGTGAGAACAGGCCCCTCTTTCAGTTTATCTAGAGCTTGATGAATGATCGATTCGCTCTGGCGCATTTCAGCCATGCGCACCATATATCTGCCGTATGAATCACCCTCTTCTGCTGTGGGCACTTCAAAGGAATAGTTCTCATAGCCTAAATAAGGGTACGCTTTTCGGATATCATATGAAACACCTGCAGCACGAAGTACCGGCCCTGTGCACATATGTTGGCGGCATAGCTCTTTATCTATAACTCCGACACCCTGCAGTCTATGGCACCACACATAGTTATTCGTCAATAGATTGTCGAGATCCTTCCATGTTGCAGGAAAGTCCTTCAGAAATGCTTTAAGCCCAGTTATAAACTCTTCATTCGCATCACGGCCAAGTCCACCGATACGCCACAGCGATGGGAACATGCGTGCCCCGGAAATCTCTTCAAAAAGGTCCAGGACTTTCTCGCGCTCTGCCATAGCATACATAAAAACAGATGACATATTTAATTCTAAAGCGCTCGTACCTGCCCAAAGAAGGTGGCTGGTCATTCGAGATAACTCAAGCAAAATTAAGCGCAATGTCTGGGCTCTCTCAGGAACTTCAATGCCCATCAATTTTTCGACAACACCTGCAAATACCTGCTCTTCAGCTGGCCCGGAAAGGTAATCCAGGCGGTCAACTAAAGTAAACACCTGATGGTAAATACGAGTTTCACACTCTTTTTCAATTCCTGTATGTAAATACCCGATCACAGGATCAGCGGCAAGCACGATTTCTCCATCAAGCTTAAGCTTGAGGCGCAATACACCGTGCGTTGATGGATGCTGGGGCCCTAAATTGAGCTCCAGAATTTCGCCAGCGGCTTCGACTTCTTCAAGACTTCTGAATTCTTTTGACATTTGGGATAATTTCCGAGGGAACTTTTGGTTTAACGCCATGTTTAAATTCTACTGGTTCTTCAGTAAGAGCATAATCTTTACGTAATGGATGACCATGCCAATCATCCGGCATAAGAATGCGCTCTGTAGAGGAGCGTCCTTCAAATTCTACTCCAAAAAGATCGAAAAGCTCCCTCTCATACCAGTCAGCTCCACGCCACAATGAAACAATTGTTGGTATCTTTTCGTTTCTTTTAACTATTACTGCAAGCCGTAGTCTTTGAAGAGTTTGTGGATTTTGAAGCAAATAAACAACTTTTGTCATCTTTTGGGGCTCTAAGTAATCAACACCGGTAAAATCGACCAAAGTATCATACCCCGGAGAAGGGTTTTGCATTAAGATTTTTAAGGTCTCTACCAGATGTTCTTTGTCGATTGTCAAAGTAATTTCATCATGAAACCTGGTTTCATCGATAATGGCTGCAGGGCTTTTGGCCCTCAACGCCTCTATTCCGGCATGTGCTATCATCTGATGGGCTCCTCGATTTTGAAATCGCGACCAGCACGAATTTTCTTCTGAAGTAAAATTAATGCATCTAATAGCGCTTCCGGTCTCGGTGGACAACCGGCAAGATACACATCCACAGGAACGAGTTTATCTACGCCTTGAATAATTGCATAATTGTTGTAAATTCCCCCACTCGAAGCGCAATCACCCATGGCGATGACATACTTTGGCTCTAACATCTGATCGTATACCATGCGCAACACCGGAGCCATCTTCTGACTGCAGCGGCCAGCCACTATCATGACATCGCTCTGACGAGGAGATGCCCTAAAGACTTCTGCGCCAAAACGCGCCATATCATAGCGGCTTGCAGCCGTTGACATCATCTCAATAGCGCAACAGGCTAATCCAAATTGGGCAGGCCAAAGAGAATTTTCTCTTGCCCAATTGATCATTTTTTCTAAAGGGGCAATAAGAAAAGGTGTCTTTTCACGGGGGTTCATTGCCATTTTAATCCTCCTCGGCGCCAGATGTATGCAAAGCCCACTACAAGGCAAATTAAAAAAAATGCCATTTCATAAAAAGCAAATGCTCCAATCGATTTTGCGACGACTGCCCAGGGATACATAAAGATTACCTCAACATCGAGCACAAGAAATATCAGGGCAACAAGATAGTGATGCAGTGGAAATCGCTGCTGCTGTAAATGCGTCTCTGTCCTAATCCCAGACTCGTAGGGCAAAAATTTAGCAGGTTCATTCTTCTGAGAAGCGAATAACGAGGATACGGCCAAAGTAACAATTGTCACCAAAAGCACTAACCCGAAATACAAGTAAACAGCAAAAAATTCGCTTGGCATGAAAGCTCCGTAGTGAACAAAATCCCTTCATACCAATGAATTCTCACTTACGTCAACATATTTTATGAAAATCCTTAAAAGTTTCCCTTGGCGTAGATTTTTCTGAAATCCGACACCGATCCCTGGCATTGTTTTTGCATATTTACTAATGAAAATTCATAAAATCTAAAGGAGTTTATTATGCCTGCTCCAAATTTAAATCCCTTAAAACAACAAGTTTCTCCCTATTTTTCCAATCCAAACACAGTCTATGAGAATCTGGACAAACTAAATAATGCCCTTATTAATAATAAATTTATCGATGAAAATTATGAAATTTACGATGAAAAACCATCAAAATTTGATAAGTTTGTTGACACCATAGTAAGATTTTGTACGTTTAATTATTACTCAACAATAAGAAAATTTGAAGCAGAAAGGGTGCTAGACCATCTGCATCAAGATCTTTTTGCTCAAATGTTTAACCATATGATCGAAAGGGCTAACATCTCTACAGTTAAACAAGAAGATGTTTTATCTGAACAAAAAAAAATACAGCGAGCCATAGCTAAACTTGAAAGTTCAGATTTTAAAGATAGCGATTTATCATTTGGAATCTCTAAGAACGTGGTGGTTAAAATGAATGCGGGTGAGGAATATCAGGTTAAAAGATTAGTTTCCTTGGAAAAAACTGAATTTTCCAAAAGTAAATTTTTTCATGCCTTAAAGAGCGAGGCTATTTTCTTCATGAAGCAAATGAGAGAGATTAAGAATAGAACTGCTGAACAAAATACTCTCTATTCTCTTGGAGAAAGTGCAAAATTTAAAGTGATTAATCCGAAGATCATTCATTCTAATGGTATTGATAAATTAGAAGTATTAATTTTAAGCAATTCGGGCCAACGTCTCCCAATGATATTTACTCCATCAAGTGATTTCAGTATATATAAGGACTTTATAGAACCAAGAAAAGAATTTAAAAACAAAGAGGATTTGATTTATTATTTAAAAGACTTAAATTCTCTTTGCGACAAGCAACTTAATCAACAGGTCTTAAAAGATTCGTTTTCAGAATTTGAAGACTTTGAGCACTCTTTAAAAGATAAGGTTCAGCCGCTAGTCTCCAATTTAATCGATCGTGTCATGGAACAACGCATAAAAGATAAGCAAGACACTACCCAACTTTTATTACTTCAAAGCAGGATAGAAAAACTCATCGACACAAACTACATGAATTTCGTGGCAAACATGAAACTTTTAATTAAAAAAGGCTACGTCAAAACAGATAAGGTCAAAAACTACAATTCCGAATCGATCATTAATCACTTAGAAAATCACCTGGAACAAAACTCAAAAAATCCTCTTGTTTCAATCGATGATAGAATTATTTCTCTTGTCCAATTTGAGCCCAACCTAAGTCTCGATAATGAAATGCGCAAACACCTCGGCATCAAACACTTTAAAACAGCATAATTGTAGCCTGCTGCGTCTCGCAGCGGCGTTTGATTACCTAGAAACAAAATTACGCTTTGCTGACTCCTCCCGCAAGACACTGCAGGCTCTTAGCACACTGTAAGGTAGTAGTCTCGTAACCAGATTTCCCAAAATATACCAGGTCTACCCCCAACTCCAAACCAATGAAATATTATGACAAGCATGTAATTTTCCCAAATTCATTTTTTCTTAACCATATTTTACCATTTTCTTTATATTTCCTTATCACCTCCCTGGCATTTTAATTTTTTGACAGACTAATGCAACAGTCAGCCCTTGGTTCATGTTTTAGTGATGACCACCAGGAGATCTTATGTTAAGC
>JACCVN010000316.1 GCA_013698165.1 Parachlamydiaceae bacterium
AAGAATTTGAAGCATAGTAGCTGCCTCTGCCTTTGTTAGCAATTTGACGAAGTAAGGACTCCTCGAGTTTTGATTGTACCGGCTTACCGGCATATACGATGTCCGGCACAATGCCTCCTTGCAGAGAGCCTACGCCGATAGTAAACACGCGGAGATGCTGCTCTTTGGCGTCAGAGAGTAAGCTTGTCAGTGCTTCAATAGCTTTTGATCTACCCTCTAGGGGTAGTGCGTCGATGTTTGTATCGCCACCATCTGTAAGCATGATTACGGTTTTTAATTTCGTAGAGGGTTTAGAAAAATACTTTTTTCGGATTGATGAGAGGGTTTCAACTATATCAGTGCCTGCGAGGCCTCCTTCATTGATACCGATTTCTACCAACATAAATCTGACATATAGATCGTCCATGGTCGGTGGAGAGAGCTCTATGGGCATAGCCGTAAAAGCGTAAAGAGAAACTGCTTCACCCGTCAAGTTGGAAACAATTTCATCCGCAATAGATTTGGCATATTCTAAGCGGCTTTTACCCTGCCGAGCGTCTTTAATTGCCATCGAGGCTGAGGCGTCGAGTAAGATAATGACATCGTGCGCCTTTAACCTTAGCTGTAAAGGCTGATTTAATTTGGGCTTCGCTGCTGCCCCTTCCGGGTAGTGTCCATTGCCGACAGGCTGCATGAAAGCGGCCACAATCAAAAGCCAGGCAATAGAAAATAGGATCGCATTAAGGATAAATAGTAAATTTGATCGAAGGATGATCATCGCAAAGTCAGTTTCTGCAATGCGCCTTTGCAAGTAGTTGAAGAGGCGCCAGAAAGCAAAAATAAACAGCAGTATTAGGGGCGCCAGATAGATTGCAGATGGAAACAGGTAATGGAGGTCAAAAGGAATCATGGGAACCTTCGCAATAAAACTGTTTCCATTGCTGCCCATAGGGCTAGGCAAATTAACCCGATGGCCACTAAATAGGGATAAAATGATTTTCGGCTAAAAATATTTGGCAGCTCGTCGCGCGAAAGATTCTTTCGAAGGTTTTTTAGCAATTCCTCTTCTGCTGGAAGGGAACTTTTCTCTAATTGATCAATTTCAGCATAGATGTCCGACAGGCTTGATTGATTGCTAAGCAAAAAAAACTTTCCACCGGTGATTTCCGCAGTTTTTTGCATTTGCGATCGGTTAGCGCTAAACTCAGCAGAATTAAAAGCCGGTTCCAAGTTGATGATGTAGAGCTTTACGTTATTGCTTTTAGCGAATTTTGCAGCCTCAAGAGGGTCAATCCAGCGCCAGCGGCTTCCGATATCAGCGGGATTTGGATCTTGCATGCCATCTGTCACCAGCACAATCACCGAGCTTTTAATTTCGTAGGCGGGTTTGCCCTTTCCGATTAAATCCTTGGCAAAGTTACGTGTCGATGCGATCAAGTTGGTGGTTTTATAGATAGCATATCCAATGGCCGTACCATCTTCAGCTTTATCTTTAACGACATTAAAGCTAGCAAGCTTTTCAACAACAAGGCGGTGGTCAAGAGTTAGGGGCACCATTAGTCTGGCTGTTCTGGCAAATTCCACAAGGCCTATCAGGTCGTTTGGCCGACCTGTTAGCCCTAATTTGGGATCTCCGATGATAAATTGCTTGGTCAATTCCTTAAGAAGGTCGATTTTTGTGATTCTAGAAGGAAGACCGCTAGAGGATGGCACATTGATCGTTTGTCTCATGGAACCCGATTGGTCCAGAACTAGATAGAGAGCAATGCCTTGAGAGGATTGATTGTCCTGATTTTGCTGATTTTCTTTTTGCTCGATATAAATACGTGGGTCGATAAAAGCGAGCAACAGAGCGCCAAGACTAAGGTATTTAAAAAGTGTTGGCATATTCGCCAATCTTGTGCGCCAACTTTTAGAAATTTTAAATGAGGATAAATCAGAGACAAACACTTGAGGGGATTGAAAGCGCTTTTTAAGCTTCCACAGAACATAGCAAATAAACCCTATCAGGATAGCTATCGGCAGTGCACGCCAATCAATGGCAAAAGATATTGATTCCATGGACGAAATGTATCATAGAGCTTATATACTCGACATAGCTGAATCTGAGAAATTTCGGCTGCGCCAAAGCCACGTGATTGAGCTCATTTAAAAGGCCCTGTATCATATAATA